>JAHRWI010000049.1 GCA_019090225.1 Porticoccaceae bacterium | reverse complement strand
TAGTATTAATTAGTATTAATAACTAATTTCAGGTCAACTTATCAACCCGACTTTTCAGGCAGTCTTTTAAATAAATTCAAAATATCAATAGGTTATACACCCAGATCAGCTCCCGCCGCCCCACCAATAAATAACCCTACCACGATAGTGGTGGGGTTTTTTATTGGCTGAACTGCCGATTTGAACGCATTTGCGCACGGGTGGCGCACAGGAAGTGCGTCTGTCGCGAAGGGCAAGGAAGCCCGAAAGCGACCCGATTCCCGCCGCCTCCATCAATAAATAACCCTCGCCACGAAGTTGCGGGGGGTTATCAGTCAAAGGGTGGATAAATGTCCACCTATCGTAGCAACGAGTGAAGCCCAACTCTTTGCCCAGAGCTATCGTGCAGTCCTGGGTATCATCAGGTTGCGATAGTCCCATTTTGGGACTATCATCAAAAGATGAGAATTATCGCTTTATCAACACTAAAGGCATTTTGGGCAAACCGCCCCGAGTTTGCTGACGCAGTAGAGCCAACGCTGGCCTGGTACCGACATGCTTTAAAGGCTGACTGGGCTGGCCCATCAAAGGTTAAACAAGATTTCAGAAATGCCAGTATTTTGAAGGACGGGCGGGTGGTTTTTAATATCGCCGGTAACAAATATCGCCTGGTGGTATGGATCAATTATGCATACAGAGTGATTTATATCCGGTTTATCGGCACGCATGCCCAATATGACAAGATTGATGTACACACCGTTTGAGTTAATAAAAGGCACGTCGAGGTAACCCTATGAATATCAAACCGATTAAAACTGAGACCGACTACCGAGCCGCACTGAAAGACGTCGAAACGTTAATGATGGCTAAACCAGGCTCCCCTGAAGGGGACAAGCTAGATATCTTAGTCACGCTTATTGAAGCCTATGAAGCCAAACATTTTCCACTGGATTTGCCAGATCCGGTTGAAGCCATCAAGTTTGAGATGGAGCGCCAGGGCCTGACGATAAAAGATCTTGAACCAATGATCGGCAAAAGTAATCGTGTCTATGAAATACTCAACCATAAGCGAACACTGACACTTAAAATGATCTGGAAGCTTCATGAAGGTCTCGGTATACCCGCTGAATCTCTCATCAAACGGCCTCATACGCAGGCTTAAACCCGAGCAAAAAATACCTGGAGATACGAGAACCACCGATCTACGTGTTACAGAGCCAGGCGCAGAGAGCCTAACTAGATCTTATCGCGGCAGTGGCACACAGAACTTACATCTGCCGTGAAGGCCAAGGAGAAGGTGAGACCGCCAGGTCGAGAGGCTGGCCTGGGCCAAGGTTCGAGAGCGACCCGATTCCCGGCCGGCAATTTCACGTTAAAGCTCTAGCCTTGGTTGTTAACACGCGCATAAGCAATTTAAAGCTATTCGTTATGTCTCATTATTCTTATGGGTATATAAGCCACTACTGAAAAACCACTTTTAGTACAGGCCTAAGGGTAATTAAAAGGGTGTATTGAAAACTGTAGTTTTATTAACGCCTGCCTTCAGCCGACCGCTTGGAGCGAATGACCAAAGGGAAGTAGTGGAAAGCGGGTCGGCTGCAAGGCTTGTTATATTTCACCGCATTCAGTTGTAAATATATGAGTGTTGCAAGGTTGGCACTCTCGGGATGATCCAAACCATCTCTCGCCACACATAACACATTTATAGCTTTTAGCCTCGCGCTTGGGAAGCGGCAGAGGTTCAAGATTCGAAATGGGAGCATCTAGGGCTACAGCCCGGAGCCTATTTTTAGTTTGAACCGGGGCTTTTTGTTCAGATAGCCATAACGCAGCCTCCACCTCAGCCTGCTTTCTAGCGGCCTCATATCGGGGGTGATACGCCCAGAATTTACCTTCAGAAGACTCTTCAATGTATGAGCGAAGGGCATCAATATACCGGCCATATTTTTCTTGCCTAAACCTATGTGCCACACCGGCCAAACTGAGTTCAACAACGCCACATAGCCTAGTTTCAGGGTTGCACAACGATTCCGGGATATCTCTTCCCTGATATGTGCAATATATGGCAAATGGAACGCTCTTCACGTTTCCAAGGACATCGACCTCGACATTTGAGAATGTGGCACCAACACTGGAAGATTCCAATTCAATCTCTGATTCCCCGGCAATAGTGAATTTGACGCTGTGGGCTTGGTGCGAAACATCACTATAGACCTCCAGCTCTTCAATGAAATCGGGGGTCTGAAATCGCAGCCCATTCATTGATAATTGACGAATCATGAGGCGAACGGACACGAGGAAGGAATACTCGCATTCTCGTTTCGTCTCTGAATGAACACTCCGGCTACGATGTGCAAAGTGCCACTCCTTCTGTTTGCCGTGACGAGCCACCAAAGGTGTTTCGCACGAAGGGCATATGCATCCGCACTCACGCCCCCTAGGAACGCTGGCCACATCTACAAGCTCACCAGAAGCTTGATGCAAACCGAATGGAATTAGAGACTCAATGCCGATTGCTAACTCTCCGTGAAACATAACGCCGCAAACAGGGGCGAGTGTCAGAGAGTCCTGCAGCCGCAGGCTGCGAACTGCTTTGCCTTGTTAACAGGCGGCTAGGCTTTGGTTTCATTTCTTTTCTCCCAAGAGTGCAATATTCCACCCATTCTAAGGGTTGCCCAAAATGGAAGAGCAACTAAGAAATACAATGATTTTTGGTAAACGCTAGAAAACTCAAATATTGACATTAGAAGTGTTGCACCAATACCCAAAAGAGCGCCCGCCAGCAAGCCACCAAACCAAATATTTGTAACAGCTAAACAAGGATATCTTGATACAGCAATTGCGAGCTCAGTGTTTTTAATACTATTGAGATTTTGAAAAGCCTTACTAATTGCAAACCAAGCTACGCTCCCAGATCCAATGTAGAGAACGAGCAAAGTTACTTGCAAGGTTACCAGAGAGGTAAATTCAACTGAGAAAAAGGGGAGTTTAGGCAGATCATGGCCTTCACCAACAAATGCTAAATAGTGAACAGTTCCAGCCAGAACTAACCCAAAAAATATGGCCCTCTGCGTTAGTTTTAACGACTCACAATAATTTGTAACTAGGATCTCTGATATCTGGTCCAACTCGGACTCCTTGGGCCTGTTAACGCTTCAAGCTGGGGCGCGCGTTAGAGCGTCCCGGCGCGAAGCGCCCTTGCAGCCTTGACTTATTAGTGGGCGATTACACGGCATAGTATGCCCGTGAGTCTATGAACGTTTCTGGCCCATGAACACCGTACCTACCGTCCTCAGATACAAATAAAAATGAGTCCTTTGACTCATCTACAACACCCTCAAATTGCTCAATAGCTACCCCGAACCCTTGATCAGGTGCGAAGATATATCCAGGCATTAGTAGAGCTTCTGCTGGTAGAGATGTCCGACGCTTGCCTTTATCTAGGGCGCTTTCTAAATCGTGGTATATCGAATCAAGGAATTTATTCTGAGTTTTGGTCTTCGAGGCGAACCCCAAGTAGCGCTCCTTTTTATTCTTTAAAGCCCTCGAAAGGAAAAAAACTAGTGCTTCTTCAGCTTGCACGATCTAAGCCCTATAACAGTGAATCAATCAACGGGAATCAATGAGGGAATCAATGGCGTATCAATGGTATCAATGGGGTCAGTCTCGATTGATTCACGGTATCAATGCGGTATCAATGGGGTCAGTCTCGATTGATTCACCATACAGTGTAAATTCATTATCACTGCCGCAATAGCTCCTTTACAACCCACTAGCATTACTTTTACTAAAAATATAAGTATTTGAATCAATAGGTTATATTGTTTTAAAGCACTGTCGTCTCCTGGCACTTAACTTTCCACAACCCCGCCACGGCCTTTAACGAAATACTCCGGCTCGCCAAAGGCCCAGCTTTCACCCCACATCTGATTGCCGCCATCGACTGTGAGTACTTCGCCGGTAACAAAATTGCTCGCCGGTGAACCCAGGTAGGCGCAGGCTTCAGCAATATCCCATACGTTGCCGGTCCGGCGCATTGGGTTTGAGTCCTTGAATTTGGCCATTGCCTCGGGCGGATAGACCCGAAAGCCGTAGGATGCGATGGCACCGGGGGAGACGCAATTAACCTGAATATTTAGGGGTGCCCATTCGACCGCAACGCTTTTGCTCAGGTAAATCACTCCGGCGCGGGCGGCGCAGGTATGGGTGGTCTGCCGAGTGCCACGGTCGATATTAAGCACGATATTGATGATATTGCCGGGCTGTTCGGCATCGCGCCAACGTCGTGCAGCCGTCTGCATCATGTACCAGGTGCCGTTCAGGTTAGTATCGATCACCGCGTTCCAGCCATTGATCGAATTGTCGATAGAGTCCTGAGGGAACTGCCCGCCGCCATTATTGATCAGTAGATCAAGACCACCGAATTCTTCCCAGACCCTGTCGAACAGGCCGGTAACGGCTTCCGGTTCGCGAATTGACATAACGTGGGTGGCGATGTCGATGCCCAGGCCTTTGCAAATGCCTTCAGCTGTTTTGGTCAGGGTTTCGATTTTTCGCCCGCATATCACCACATTGGCGCCGAGCCGCGCGAATAAATAGGCGATACCCCGGCCAATGCCGGTACCGCCGCCTGAAATAATAACGGTTTTATCTTTAAACAGGCCGTCTTCAAAGATGGTGGGTTGATCGATGAGTTCTTCGTCGTCCAGCCCAAAAGGCTTCTCTGGTGCAGTCATTTTTATTTTCCCTTATTTTATATTCGTCTTTTTACTCGTGGTTTTATTCGTCGCTTGCTCTTAGATAAGTTCTCGTCGTGGTAAGTCCATTCATGACAGACTTAGTCATAACAGGCTTAGTCATAACAGCCCTTATCATTACCAACTATGAACGACTAACCTTAGCCAGGCAGTTTAACTTTGGCTGGCGCAACGGGAACACCCGCCACATCGGTAGACATTCGGTAGACAGCACCATCCCTTTGATCAGAACCTAGATCCTCTGAGCCGGTCACCATGTACAGAGATTTTCGCTCAGGCCCACCAAAGCATACGCTGGTGCACATACCCTCGGTTTTAATGAGCTCGGTTAATTTACCCTGGGCATCATAGACGCCAACACCGGCATTACGCCCGGCCTGGGCCAACCAAAGGCGGCCATCCTCAGACACTACCAGACCATCCGGGGTGCCTGTCTCGGCGGTAACAAATAGCTGTTTTTCGCCCAGTGAGCCGTCATCGTTAACCTGATAACAATAAACCGATTTCCTCCCCGAGTCTGAGTGATACAGGATCTTGCCGTCCGGGGAAAAACCCAGGCCATTGGTTAAACGCACATCCGGAGCAACAATCCGCGCACTGCCGTCGAGGTCGATTAAATATAAATCACCCGACTGGGGTTTTCGGTCATCTTCGAAGACGGTACTCACCCCGAGGGAGCCCGCGTAGATCCGACCCTGTGCGTCAGTGGTGATGTCGTTGTAGCCAAGGTTGCCTTCAGCCTCGTTTCGGTCGAGGATGATTTTGGTATCACCGCCGCCAAAAGCTTTAAAGGCTATGTTGCGCCCGGACACGATTAGACCACCGGCTTCGTGGATCGCCATGCCGCCTATGCCTTTGCGGTGCGCGAAGATCTCGCTGACCTGACCGGATTGGCTCAGGGCAAACACGCCGCCAAATACCACGTCGCTAAATATTAATCCGCGCGCGTCATCCCACACCGGGCCTTCAATGAGGCCGTAACCTTCGCATAATTTTTCCATAAGTTTTTCCATAAGTCAGTCCTGTAACAGTTTCAGAATTATTAAAATAGCTTATTCGACGTGTTCGGCCCACCAGCTCTGGGATAGCTGCTCACCTTGTTTTAACTGATCGGGTGTCATCGTTAGCGCTACCAGCTCATGGGCCTCAGCGGCTCCTTTCATTGCCGCGACCGAGGCCAGGTTAAGCCACTTATAAGCTTGCACATAATCGGTCGATACACCTACCCCATGCGCATACATCTTGCCCAGCATCAGTTGCGCTTTGCCATGACTCTGGTCTGCCGCTTTACCAAGCCACTTTACAGCTTCAATATAATCTCGATGGCCAACCAGTCCGAGGGTGTAAATCATACCCAGCATGTATTGTGCCTGGACGTGGTTCTGTTCGGCGGCCTTGCGATACCACTTTAGCGCTTCATCATGGTTTTTTCGCACGCCCTCACCCCTGGCGTATATCTCACCCAGGGCGTATTGGGCGGCTCTGTCTCCACGCTCCGCATCTTGCCTGTAGTCGCTCAATACTGCCGTGGATTGCCTCGTTTTACTGGTATCCGCAATCTCACCATTCGATGCGAGAGAAGGTAAACTTAAAAATATAAAAAGAATCAGGAAAACTGTTTTTAGTTTAGTCATGGAATCTAATCTTTGAGGTCTGTTCCTTAAATTGTATAGCGTCTTCGCGAATAGTCGCGATCATATTAATTTGACTCTAATAATTCTGATATTTTCCGAAGCTTAGCGGGATAACTGATCAGTAGCAGCCGGCATTTTTCGCCAAACTCAAAAATAATATCTGAGTCGGTATCTGGATTATTTTCCTGCTCTCGCAGCATAACCTTAGCCCGCGCCATAAGTTCCTGGTACTTTGCCTGTGTGGAAACACCCGCGGAGTGATAGAGTTGGTCAGCGGTCTGTAGCAGAGACGCCGAATTACGCGAGACAAACGCGATCATCTCACTGGGAACACCAGGATTCTTTTTCATACCGCCTGCGGTGTATTGATAATAAACACCACATTCGAAAGTAGCGTCGGCAAATTGGGTCACCTGCGCCCTTGTCCTATCGTCTAAGGATGCGTCGAAATTATCAGCCAGGCCTCGATTTAACTTACCTTCTAATACCAAACCCAGAACTGGGCCGGCAAGAAAAACCGCTAACAAACACCCTACCATTCGCCTCGTCATATCCATTTTTCCCGATAGCCCCAACCCTCGTTGACAAACAATCTATCGACAAAGGCTAACTATCGCAACTTATCAAATCCGATATTTTCAGCGGAAAATGGGTGTTTGTAGTGTAATCGGGGAACTTTTAGTAAGACATCAGCACAACGGGCTTCGTGGAATTATTCTTATTACTACAGCGCGTGAGTATTGATAAAAAAGACCGGTATTCCCTATGTGGGGCGATTAATCGCTCCGTCAGTTGGTGGCCGACATCCATTTACGCAAACGGTTTGAATCGCCAAAGGGCGTCAGCTTGCCAAAGGAATTAAGCAGCACGATAGAGACTAACTTACCCTGGATTTTCGCTTGCATTACCAGGCATCGTCCCGCCTCGTTAATATAACCCGTTTTGCTTAACCCGATGTCCCAGGTCTCGTTTTTAAGCAAGCGATTAGTATTGCCGTAGTTGAGGGGGCCGCGTTTAGTGTAGGGCCGAACTTCACGACGAAGGGTGGTGCTTGCGCCGGTAATCAGCGGATAAGTGCTAGCTGCTGCAACCATTTTTGTGAGGTCATTCGCTGTCGACAGGTTTTCTGTATGCAGTCCAGCCGGGTCAGCGAAGTGGCTATTGGTCATTCCCAGCTCGCGGGCTTTCTTGTTCATCTGTGTGACAATGGCCTTCGCGCCTCCAGGGAAGGTTCTTCCCAGAGCAGTAGCCGCCCGGTTTTCTGAGGACATCAATGCCAGCTGCATCAATTCGCGTCGAGATAATCTGGCACCGTAACCAAGCCGTGAACCGGTCAGGCGAATCAGATCGCGGTCATCTGGCGTGATCGTAATTGTCTCATTAAGGTCCAGCTTAGCGTCTAAAACGACCATTGCTGTCATCAATTTGGTCACCGAGGCGATAGAACGGATGGCGTTAATATCCTTCCCGTAGATGATATTGCCATTGGCATCGGTGATCAGCGCTGAAGCAGAATGCAGCCCTGGGCTACCTTTCAGGCCTGAGAAGTCTGGCTCAACGGCATTGGCGACACTGGCAAGTAGTACTGTCAGCACAAAACCTAATATTCTTCTGACAATCATAACTCTAATATCTCTGTGGGCCTTTAGGTGTTATTGGGCATCGAAAGGTCGCCCCACAACTTTAATAGTCTTGCTCAGCCAGACAACCGTATTCTACGAGTTTAAGGTAAATAGCCTTTGGTCTCTGAGGCCTATTCCAGCCCTAAGTGAGCCGCCGGAATTTCAAACTTCAACTAGAAAGTCCCAGGGAATTTACCACCATCAAGCAGAATATTTTGGCCCGACATATATCCACTTAAAGCACCACATAAAAAAGCACAAGCTGCGCCAAACTCTTCACAGGTGCCAAAACGTCCCGCTGGACTTTCAGCAAAATAACGTTCTATATATTGCTCAACATCGGCGCCTTCGCATCGGGCCATGTAGGCCAGGTAACCGCTGCCACGGTCGGTATCAAACAAGCCCGGCAACAAATTGTTGATAGTGACATTTTGACGTACGAACTCTCGCGCTACACCCGCCACCCAACCGGTCAACCCGGCCCGAGCACCGTTGGACAAACCCAGACCCGGCATAGGCATTTTTACCGAGGTGCTGGTGATATTGACGATGCGACCAAAACCCCGCTCAGCCATGCCGTCAACGGTGCGCCGTATCATATCAATCGATGAAAACATGTTGCTGTTAATCGCATCGAACCATTCTTTCTGACCCCAGTCACGGAAGTCTCCGGGTGGGGGCCCGCCGGCATTGTTGACCAGAATATCGGGCTGCGGACAGGCGGACATTATTGCATCACGCCCACTGTCACTGGTCACATCGGCGACGACAATAGAGACCTCTGCCTTGCTAAGGCTTTGTATTTCTCGACGGGCTGATTCCAGAGTTTCAGCAGTGCGCGCTACCAGAGTAACTTTAACGCCTTCGCTAGCTAAAGCCAGTGCGCAACCTTTACCCAAACCCTTGCCCGCACCACACACAATAGCCCGACGACCTTCGATACCTAAATCCATACCACCGAACCCCAATTCATGTAAACCACTACTAACACCTCCGAATACAATTGATCACACATGACACGAAATTAATAATTTATAACCATCTAATTTATAACCATCGACAATTCCTCGAAAACTGAGTGCGCAAAAACTCCATTTGATCAGCCAGGATGCGCCGCGAATTAATCAAGGCCAGATATTCAGCATTGTTTGGCCTATAAGGTAAAGCGACCAGATCCATCGAGATATCCTCCAGCCTACGATTACCTTTATGTTGGTTACAGCGCCGACAGGCAGAAACCACATTTTCCCAACGATCAGCCCCACCGCGTGACAGTGGAATAACATGATCCCGGGTTAATTCGTGCTGAGGGAATTCACGGGCGCAATATAAACAGAGATGATTATCCCGCGCGAATAAGGCGCTATTTGATAAGGGATAAATAGAACGCGCTCGTGCCAGTTGCGCTCCACCGCAGGCAATAATACTGGGCAATTCAACAATTGTCTGCTGGCCAGTAATCCGAGATTGGCCGCCATGCACCCGGTGTACCACATCGCCCAAACTCCAGGTCACCAGCTCTCTGGAATACAGACAAACCGCCGTTTGCCAGTCTACCCATTCGATAGGCTGCCCAGCCAAATTTAAACGCAAAATTTTGGAATGCATAAAATGCTTCCGCCTGTTCGATGATTCTACTTTTGTCGTGATTATTTAAGACAAAAGTTGGTTACGGCCCACTTTTGTCTTCCCCTAAAAGCGACTACAAAACATTGCTATAGCACTGCTTTATGTCAGAACTATTCTGAGTAGGCTCAGTCAACGTCCTTTAGAATAAAACAAGTCTTGTCTAAAACCTATTGTTTAGACAAACCCTGGCAAGCGCTTACCAGGCAACCAAAGATTAAACCAGACAATGCCCAGAACTGAACACCTGGTCTCAACCACTTGTCTAAACCCAGTTTTGACAAAATCGAGACAAAAAAACGCCCCTTAACCGGAGAGGACAAGGGGCGTATCAGTAGGTAGTAACGACGCATATCATCCATGGGCGTCTCGTTTTCGGCCTAATTCCTAATCCCTGGCCGTTGGCAGAAAACCTTTTCTACAATGAGACCTGAACTACCTGTTCTTCCCTGGTCTCAACAGCGAATGGGAGTATCCGTACAACCCATCCTTCCATAACAAACTTTTCATAACAAAAAAATGGTTCTACCAGATGTTATCCCTAACGCCTCCCCTTCCCGGTGTATAAAACTTGTACCAATCCTCGGTACCGAACCAAAGTCACTTCCATGTGCATCGCGTCCATGCTTGATGCATAATGCGCCCCTGGGCTAAGTCGTGCTATGGGGAAAAGCTACCCAGCTTGCGAAAGATATTTCCTACAATAGTCCCATCGTACAAATGCCAAACACGAAGTAAATACCGCTAACGTAGCCTTCTTAGGCTGTTTATTTTATGGCAATAAGCTTATGGCAACACGAAAAAAAACCATAGATTTTGAAGCCAGTCTCGAGCAACTTGAAAGCATTGTCGAGACTCTGGAAGAGGGCAATTTAGGCTTGGAGGAATCACTCAAATCCTTCGAAAAAGGCATCAAGATCACTCGAGCTTGCCAATCAGCTCTACAAAACGCCGAGCAACGCGTTCGCTTGCTGACCACCAGGCCCGATAGTGATGTCGTCAGCACAGCCTTCACTTCTGAGGCCGACGAGTGACCCTGGACATTGAAGCCTTCCTGGCTACTTGTCGCAAGCGTACTAATCTCTTACTGGAAAACTGTTTACCGAGTAACGATGCGGAACCAGGACTTATCGAGGCCATTCGCTACGCTACACTTGGCAAGGCCAAACGCATCAGACCCTGCCTGGTCTATGCAGGGGCAGCGCTAGCCTCAAACTCATCTAGCCCACTCGGCACGCCTTACACTGACTTGACCCACTCTAATGCCATCGATAATACCGCCTGTGCCATCGAGTTAATCCACACCTACTCGTTAATTCACGATGATCTACCAGCCATGGATGACGACGACCTGCGCCGTGGTAAAGCCACCTGCCATATTGCCTACGACGAGGCCACTGCCATATTAGCGGGCGATGCACTGCAAAGCCTCGCTTTTGAACAACTCAGTCTTATCGACGATATTCCGCCAGCACAGGTACTTTTGCTGGTCCAGCACTTATCCCAGGCCAGCGGAATGAAAGGTATGGTGCTCGGTCAGGCTATGGATCTGGGTGCTACCAATAAGTCTGTCGATGTAACTTACCTTGAGACCATGCACAGGCATAAAACCGCCGACTTAATCGCCGCCAGTGTGGTCATGGGGGCACTCAGTAACGGTCATGCAGACGAGAGAATCTTACTATCCTTGCACGATTATGGCATGAGCATAGGTCTGGCTTTTCAGGTCCGGGACGACATCCTCGATGAACTAGGTGACACCGAAACACTCGGTAAAACGGTGGGTGCCGATGCGGCTCGACACAAAAACACCTACACTTCCTTGCTGGGCATTGAGCGCTCCAAAACTCTCCTCGATGAATTACTTAAGCACAGCCTCAGCGCGCTGGATGGTTTTGGTGACCGAGCCACACAGCTCCGGGATCTCGCGCACTTTATGGTTCAGCGGACGTTCTAAACATTCACCATTCGCGCACCTATTTACGTCGAACTAGTCACGCTGGACTAGCTGATTTTTTGGGCTTTTTTTGGTGTAGAATTGCCGCCTCAGAAAACTCAGCTGCACTGCGATGACCGCCTCTTATTCAGACATTCCCCTCACACGCCCGCAGACACCCCTACTCGACCTGATTGACCACCCGGATCAACTCCGTCTTCTACCAGAAGACAAGCTCGACCAGGTCGCTGACGAGTTACGCGCTTATCTGCTCTATTCGGTAGGTCAAACTGGCGGTCATTTTGGGGCTGGTTTAGGTGTCGTCGAACTCACCGTCGCGCTGCACTACGTATTCGATACGCCCCATGACAAGCTAGTCTGGGATGTTGGTCATCAGACCTACCCCCATAAAATCCTCTGTGGTCGGCGCGAGCAATTGCTCACCATTCGCCAGCCCGGAGGTTTGTCTGGCTTTCCAAAGCGTGCCGAGAGTGATTGCGATGCTTTCGGCGTCGGCCACTCCAGCACCTCGCTGAGTGCCGCACTGGGTATGAAAATCGCCAACAGTATGGACGGCACGGATAATCGCGCCATCGCCGTCATTGGCGACGGCGCGATGACCGCAGGCATGGCCATTGAAGCCCTCAACCATATCGCCCATGTTGATGAAGATATACTCGTCGTGCTCAACGACAACAACATGTCCATCTCCAAAAATGTCGGCGGCCTGGCGACTTACTTTTCTAAACTCTGGTCCAGTAAACCCTATAATTTATTTCGCGAAAGTGCCAAGCGCGTGCTCAAGGCCTTTCCTTCCACCAGCGGGATAATCAGAAAAACTGAAGAGCTGATGAAAGCCCTGGTCGCACCCGGAATAATTTTCGAGGAGCTGGGTTTCACCTATATTGGCCCCATTGACGGTCACAATATTGCGCTGCTGGTTAAGACCCTGGAAAACCTCAAAAAAATCACCGGCCCTGTGCTATTACATGTCGCCACCAGCAAGGGCAAAGGCTTTATTCCGGCCGAACAGGATCCCATCGGCTATCACTCCATCAACAAGATGAAACCAGCCGTAAAACCGGAAGAAAAACCTGCTATCGATGAACCTGCCCCGAAAGCCATTAAATACCAGCAAGTATTTGGCAACTGGTTGTGCGATATGCTTGACCAGAATTCGGGTCTCGTAGCGATCACGCCGGCCATGAGTGCAGGTTCGGGCATGGCAGAATTTGCCCAGCGCTTCCCAGAGCATTTTCATGACGTGGCGATTGCCGAGCAGCATGCTGTCACTCTGGCTGCCGGTCTTGCCTGCGAAGGCAAAAAGCCTGTGGTGGCCATTTATTCAACGTTTCTACAACGCGCTTATGACCAGCTCATTCACGATGTCGCGCTGCAGAATCTCGATGTGCTGTTTGCCATTGATCGAGCCGGTCTGGTCGGCGAGGACGGCGCCACTCACGCCGGTAGCTTCGATATCAGCTTTCTGCGCTGTGTACCCAACATGATCGTGATGACACCTTCTGATGAAAACGAAGCCCGGCAATTGCTCTACACAGGTTTTATGCATCTCGGCCCAGCAGCGGTTCGCTACCCGAGAGGAGTTGGCCCTGGCGTTAAAATTGAATCAACAATGACGGCTTTGCCCCTGGGTAAAGGCACTGTGCGCCGTGAAGGTCAGCGCGTAGCGATACTTAGCTTTGGCGCACTTTTGCCCGCCGCCATGGCAGCGGCAGAAGCCATCGATGCTACCGTCATTGATATGCGCTTTGTCAAACCCCTCGACGAAACCCTGATAACAGAACTAACTCAGAATCATCAGTTGTTGGTGACATTAGAAGAAAATGCTATTGCTGGCGGTGCCGGAGCGGCAGTCAGTGAATATCTTGCGGCGACGGGAATCACCCGCTCAGTATTGCACCTGGGTTTACCGGATCAATTTATGGATCACAATAATCACGACACACAAATTGAACTCGCCGGACTCGACGAGGCTGGTATCACTAAAGCCATCGTCGATCGTCTAAACCAGTTAAACCTGATCGAGAGCTAAGCGCTAATCAAGCAGTCGCCGAAAGGGCGGCATGGAATCAAGCAATTGGCGACCATAGAATTTGGTCAACAAGCGTCGATCCAAGATAGTCACCCGCCCGGTATCAGATTCATTACGCAACAACCTGCCGCAGGCCTGAATCAATCGCAATGACGCACCCGGCAGTGTCAGCTCCCGAAAGGGATTACCACCCTGAGTCTCAATCCATTCAGCCAGCGCAGCTTGCAGCGGGTCATCGGGGACAGCGAAAGGTAGTTTGGCGATCACCACATGCTTGCAATAATTGCCCGGCAAATCCATGCCTTCGGCAAAACTGGCTAGTCCAAATATAACACTATTTTGTCCGTCATCAATGCTCCGCCGGTGTCGATTAACCATCTCAGCCACACTGAACTCACCTTGCACCAGTAATTGGCAGGGCAAGTATTCCTTTAAGGTCTCAGCCACGTCATTCATTTGCCGTCGCGACGAAAACAACACCAGACTGCCTATAGCCAAATGTGACTCAGCATCTTCATTCGCCGAGTCATTAAACAAGGTGTTGTCACTGAGGATTTCGGACAGATACTCGCCTACGGCAAGCGTATGGGCGGCTGCCTGACCACCGTCAGCGCCGATATCAGGCACCACCAGGACACCCGCCTGAGCATAATCAAATGCCACCGGTACCGACACGCAAGCAACCGCTTCACCTGCCTGAGCATTATCCGAAGCTCCATCATTAAGGCCAAGATCACGGCAAATCTGGGTAAAACTACCCATGCTTTGCAAGGTGGCTGAGGTGGCTATGCCTGCGTAACAACGTTGCCAGAGAATGTCCTTCAAGGTTGGCCCAGCGATAATCGGTGACACTGAGACGCGAATATCACCGCTGTCTTCCAGAGTGAGCCATTTTGCGGAGGGCAAAGACGCGGGATCAGGACGGGCCATAGCGGACCAGCAATCAGAAATCCCGTTGGCCCTTCTCAACCATTGCCCGACATGCTGATAATGCTGTTCGATATCGACATTTGGCACCGGCGACAAGGTGTTATCCATGGCTTTATCAAGCACCTTGTGCAAACCGTCGAGACGACTTTCGAGGCGCACGAACAAAGCCGACAGTTGTGCGCACAGAGCCCGGATATCGTCATCCATCTGGCCATTGGGAAAGCGGTATTGGCTACTGTGTTCGCTACTATTATCAAGCAGCAGTGCCTCAAAAACCGGCACGCTCTGCTTAACCGGCAGGCGTGCAATTTTGCTGATATCAAGGCATTGTTCAATATGCTCCTGCACCCCGGAAACGCCCGCGAGTGTAGTGGCCATCGCCGGTAGCGATTTTTCGATCTGCTCCAGCCACTGGGCGGTCGCAGTGAGTCGTGAAAAGCTAGCGAAGTGATTGAGTGCAGTATCGCCCAGCTTGTGGGCTTCATCGAATATATAAATACAGTCTTCGGGCGCGGGTAGAATCACCCCACCGCCGAGCATTAAATCGGCCAGCACAAGATCATGATTAGCAACGATACAATCGGCATCATCCATCGCGGCCCGGGCCTGAAAAAAACAGCATTCACTGAACATTCGGCAGCGAAAACTCAAAC
>JAHRWI010000007.1 GCA_019090225.1 Porticoccaceae bacterium | reverse complement strand
GGCAATGCCGACCCCCGCGCCCTGCGCATCGCCCTCGACGCCTGGGAGGTGCAGGAGCGCCTCGGCAGCCCCGAGGGTGAACTCGCTATTGCTCAGGCCATCGCTTACATGGCCGCGGCGGCGAAAAGCAATGCCCTGTACACCGCCTTTAATGCGGTGGTGAAAGATGTGCGCTCCATGCCGAGCCATGAAGTGCCCCTGCATTTACGCAATGCACCGACCAAGCTGATGAAAGAACAAGATTACGGGGCCGAATACCGCTATGCCCACGATGAGCCGGAAGGCTTTGCCGCTGGCGAAAACTATTTCCCCGAAGCCTTAAAAGATAAACAGTATTATCAGCCCGTTGAACGGGGGCTAGAGTTAAAGATTGCGGGAAAGCTGCGGCACTTACGTGATTTGAATAAGGCGAGTGCTATGCAGCGCTACACCGACAAGGATGAGCCAACATGCAGTGGTTAGCCGTCGCCCTCGGTGGCGCTCTGGGCGCCATGGGTCGCTATGGCGTGGGTGCAATACTGTTCCCCGTCGAGGGTAGCCGTTTCCCGCTGTCGACATTGGTCGTCAATGTGCTCGGCTCGCTACTTATGGGTGTGGCGTATGTCGTCATTGTTGAGAAATCCCTACTTAGCGGGCAGTGGCGCGAACTTTTGATGATCGGTTTTCTCGGTGCCTTTACCACCTACTCGACTTTCTCCCTCGACGCTCTGGCTTTGTGGCAAAATGGCCACCTTGCGCTGGCGCTGTTTTATGTCGTGATCACCTTGTTTTTCTGCCTCGGTGGCACGCTCACCGGGCTTGCGCTAACACGTCTTATTTAAGCTGTTCGATTTAAACTGTCGATTTAACTTCAGGAAAACCCCACCATGCTCGACCCGAAAACCGTCCGCTCTGATCCCGAGCGCGTTGCTGAACAACTCAAAGTCCGTGGCTTTACGCTCGATGTCGCGGCTATAGAAGCCCTTGAAAACCAGCGTAAATCGCTACAAATTAATGCCGAGTCATTGCAGGCCGAGCGTAATAGCCGCTCGAAAAATATCGGTAAAGCCAAAGCCGCCGGTGAAGATATTGCCCCGCTGCTGGCAGAAGTTGACCAGCTGAAAAGTGATCTCGAGGCGGCAGAAAAAAGTCTGCACCAGGTCCAACTAGAGCTTGAAGCCTTGCTCAGTGGCATCCCTAATATTCCCGATGCCGAAGTGCCTGCCGGTCAAACAGAAGACGATAATGTTGAAATTAATCGCTGGGGCGAGGCCCGTAGCTTCGATTTCCCCATTCAAGATCACGTTGATCTGGGTGATAAACTGGGCCTGCTCGATTTTGACGTAGCGGCGAAAATTACCGGTTCGCGCTTTGCGGTAATGCACGGCCAGTTGGCGCAACTGCACCGGGCTTTAATTCAATTTATGCTCAACACTCACACTGTCGACAATGGCTACAGCGAAGTGAATGTGCCGTTTATCGTTAATAGTGAATCCCTTTACGGCACCGGCCAATTGCCAAAGTTTGAAGAAGACCTGTTTAAGCTGCGCGCCGACAATGAGTTTTATTTAATCCCCACCGCCGAAGTGCCTGTCACCAATCTTTATCGCAATGAAATTGTTGATGCCGATAAATTGCCGCTAAAGTTTGTCTGCCACACGCCCTGTTTTAGAAGCGAAGCGGGTAGCTACGGCCGCGACACCCGAGGCATGATTCGCCAGCACCAGTTTGAAAAAGTCGAGCTGGTGCAATTTGTACGCCCGGAAAATTCTGAAGCGGCGCTTGAAGCCCTGCGGCAAGATGCCGAAACCATTTTACAAAAACTCAATTTGCCTTATCGCACAGTGATTTTATGTGGCGGTGATCTGGGCTTTTCCGCAGCGCGCACCTACGATATGGAAGTGTGGTTGCCCTCACAAAACAAATACCGGGAAATATCCTCCTGTAGTAACTTTCGTGATTTCCAGGCGCGACGTATGAAAGCCCGCTGGCGCAACCCCGATACCAATAAACCTGAATTGCTGCATACCGTTAATGGTTCCGGTTTAGCGGTGGGTCGTACTTTGATTGCCATTGTGGAAAATTATCAGCAGGCTGATGGTTCTATTCTCGTGCCTGAAGTCTTACGCCCATTCATGGGGGGGCTTGAGCGGATTGCTTGAGTTGATCTACCTTGAAATTTTTATTGCCGGTTTTTTTATCAATATAAGCACTACCAAATAAAGTTTATGAATTACCTGCCGCTGTTCCACAATATTAAGAACAGGCGCTGCCTTGTGGTCGGCGGCGGTCAGGTCGCTTTGCGAAAACTGCGCATACTTTTTGAGGCCGGTGCCAGTATCACTTTGGTGGCACCAAAAATAGATGCGGCAATCGAAGCCTTAGTTAATCAATACGACAATGATTTTATTATTCATCGGCGAAAATTTGCTGCTGACGATTTGGTCGATGTTGTTTTAGCGGTGGTGGCAACGGCTGATAAAGCGCTGAATAAAACCATTTCTGCCTTTGCCCAGGCCCAAAACATTGATGTCAACGTAGTCGATCAGCCGGAGCTGTGTACGGTTATTTTTCCCACTATTGTCGATCGTTCGCCCATTCAGGTAGCGATCAGTTCCGGTGGTGCAAGCCCGGTGCTGGTGCGTTTATTGCGGGGGCAATTCGAAGCCTTGCTGCCCGCTGGTTTGGGCAAGCTGGCGGAGCTGGCCAATAACTATCGGGACAGGGTTAAAAGCATTTTTAGCACCACCAACGCACGGCGACAATTTTGGGAGTCAGCCTTAGAAGGCGAAATTGCCGAGCGAGTTTATACCGGCAATAAAGCTGAAGCTGAACGTTTGCTGAAAAGCAGATTAGTAGCTGCCGAAAAGGCTACGGAAGGTCGTGTTGGAGAGAATACGAGGGGCGAGGTATACCTTGTTGGCGGTGGCCCAGGTGATCCCGACCTGCTGACCTTCCGCGCTTTGCGCTTAATGCAACAGGCCGATGTGGTGCTCTATGATCGACTGGTCTCTCCGCAGGTGCTCGACATGGTACGTCGCGATGCCGAGCGCATTTATGTGGGTAAGAAGGCCGGTGACCATCCGGTGAGTCAGGCTAATATCAATGCCAAGTTGGTCGAGTTGGCTCAGCAAGGTAAACGGGTTTTGCGCCTGAAAGGTGGAGATCCTTTTATCTTTGGTCGCGGTGGTGAAGAGATCGAACAACTGGCCGAGCAGAGCATACGCTTTCAGATCGTGCCCGGTATTACGGCGGCCTCTGGTTGTGCCAGTTATGCCGGTATACCCTTAACCCATCGGGATCACGCCCAGTCGGTACGTTTTATTGCCGGCCATAAGCAGGATGGTCGTTTAGATCTGGATTGGCCGGGCCTGGTCAATAAGCGGGAAACTCTTGTGTTTTATATGAGTCTGACCGGTCTGGAAGATATTTGTATCAATTTACTTAAGCATGGTTTGGCCGCGGATACCCCTGCGGCATTGGTGGCCAAAGGCACCACCGCAGAACAAACAGTATTAGTCAGTGACTTGATGGGGCTACCTGAAGTGGTCAGACAGAGTGAGGTTAGAGCACCGACCCTGCTGATTATTGGTCAGGTCGTCAGCTTGCATAACAAGCTAAGCTGGTTTCGACAAAGAGAGGAGTAAGAGTGTGGCGGATAACGCAGGTAATTCAGATAATGATAATGACAGCGAATACGATTACGATTTATTTGTTATAGGCGCTGGCTCAGGCGGCGTACGGGCTGCACGTATGTCCGCTCAGCATGGTGCGCGGGTCGCCATTGCCGAGCAACAATATTTGGGTGGTACCTGTGTTAACGTCGGCTGTGTGCCGAAAAAACTCTTTGTTTACGCTGCCTCATTCCACGAAGAATTCGCTTCTGCCGCTGGATTCGGCTGGACGCTGCCTCCGGCAAGTTTCGACTGGTCAGCATTGCGAGATAACAAAAATGCTGAAATAGAACGCTTAAATGGTATTTACGGCCGATTGTTAAACGATGCCGGTGTGACCTTGTTCAGTGCTAGAGCGGTCATAGAAAGTCCTCATGAAGTATTGGTAGACGGCCAAAAAATAAGCGCCCGCTATATTCTAGTGTGTACCGGCGGCCAGCCTTTTGTGCCAGATTTCCCTGGCTCGGAACACGTTATCAGCTCGGACCAGGCTTTCTTTCTCGACAAACTTCCCAAAGTGATAACCGTCGTGGGCGGGGGTTATATAAGTGTTGAATTTGCGGGTATATTTGCTGGCCTGGGTGTCGAGACTCACCTGGTTTATCGCGGTCCGTTATTTCTCAAAGAGTTCGATCAGGATCTCCGTGAGACCCTGGCCGAACAGATGGCTGAAAAAGGCATCCACCTGCACTTTAATACCGAAATTAACAGCATCACCAAAGACGGTGAATCTCTGGTCTCCAACCTGTCCACCGGCGAGATGCTGACCAGCGGCCTGGTAATGTACGCCACCGGAAGAACAGCCAATATTCAGAATCTTGGCTTAGAAAAGACCGCCGTTGTTATCGATAAAAGAGCTACGGTGGTTGTCGATGATTACTTTCAGACTAAGGAGCCCTCAATCTATGCCATTGGTGATGTTATTGGCCGTGTTGAGTTAACCCCGGTTGCTATCAACGAGGGTATGATTCTGGCGGATAATTTATTCAACGGTGGTCATGCCATCATGAATTATGACTTTATTCCGACTGCGGTTTTCAGTCAGCCTAACTTAGGCACCGTGGGGCATACCGAAGCGCAGGCGAGACAGCTTTATAAAAAAGTCGATATTTATCGATCCAAATTTACGCCCATGAAACAAACCCTGGGCGGTGGTGCGGATAAGATTCTAATGAAGCTGATTGTCGATGCCGAGTCTGACCGAGTGGTCGGCTGTCATATGTTAGGCGAGGGTGCCGGGGAAATTATTCAGGGTTTAGCCGTCGCTATTAAAGCCGGTGCCACCAAGGCTGATTTTGATGCCACGGTGGGCATTCATCCCTCTGCGGCGGAAGAGTTTGTGACCATGCGAGCGCCGGTTTAAACCCTATATTTTCTAATGTCACTAAAATTCCCGAGCCTAAAAAAATAGGCCTAGAAAACCAAGTTCAATAAAAAAGGACTACTAAAAAGTAGTCCTTTTTTATTGCTTATATCTGGGAGTATCGCCCTAATATACCTGTCTTAATACACCGCTATTAATAAACAGCTCTTAATAGACAATAATGCCTCGGATATTGCGGCCTTCAACCAGGTCGTCAAAGCCCTGATGAACTTCATCGATGGTGTAGGTGCGTGAGCACATGCGATCCAGATCCAGTTGTCCGGTTTCATAAAAGCCAAGCAATTTAGCGAAATCGACCTTGGCGTTGGTGCTGCCGTAGATGCAACCACAAACTTTTTTGGAAGATAGTGGCATTTCCAGGGCGCTAAATTTGTACTCGTCCTGGGGGCTACCCGCACCGACCATGCAAGTGGTGCCGCCGCGACGGGTAGATGCATAAGCCTGCGCTGCAACAGCGGGGAAACCAATGACTTCAAAAGCATAGTCAACGCCGATACCACCGGTAATGTCCATGATTTGTGCGACCGGATCTTCGCTGGCGTTAACCGTATGGGTAGCGCCAAAGTCGCGGGCGGCTTCGAGTTTTGCATCGTTCAAATCAACGGCGATTAAAGGATTTGCGCCAGCAATTTTTGCACCCTGAAGGGCTGATAGGCCAACACCACCACAACCGAACACAGCAACGCTGCTGCCTGGTTTAACCTTGGCGGTATTCAACGCTGCACCAGCACCGGTCATAACACCACAGCCGACCAGAGCGGCTGCTTTAAGATCATATTTTTTGTCGATGGCAACAACACACATAGACGGGCAGACGACCTGCTCAGCCATGTTGCCCAGCGCTGCAAAGGCACCGATATATTCACCATCGAGTTTTACCCGGCTGGTGCCATCGGGCTGCATGCCGCTAAAAAGATCAGTTGCGGTACATAACCATGGCTCCTGGTGGAGGCAGAAATAACAATCGCCACACATGGGAATAAACGAGGTGATGACATGATCACCGACTTTGACGTTGGTGACATTAGCGCCAATTTCTTCAACGACACCCGCGCCCTCATGGCCCAGGACAATCGGCGTGGGCATGGGTAGCTTGGCATTAATGACAGACATATCCGACTGACACAGGCCGGTGGCGGCCATGCGAATTCGAACTTCATCCGCTTTGGGGGCGTCGAGCTCGATTTCTTTTACTGAATATTCGTTTAGTCCTGTTAAGACAACAGCTTTAGCTTTCATACCGAACCTCTTGATAGTTTGTAGTTCAGGACCTAGTGGATACTAATGCTTAAGCCAGTATGCTCAAGCCAGTGGATAAGCCCTGGTGAATAGCGTTACGCCTCTGATATTAACTGGCTGGCTGTGTCGGCAGGTGAAGTCAGTTAGTACGAAGATTTGCGCCGCGAGAATTTACCATGGGTAGATCAATTTGTCAGCCACTTGACCCTTCTCACGGCTGCTTAAGCTCCCGCCCGTGCGCCATGCGATAAAGAATGGGCAACACGAACAGGGTCAACAGGGTCGATGACACAATCCCCCCAATCACCACTGTTGCCAGGGGGCGCTGCACTTCTGCGCCAGTTCCGGTATTTAAGGCCATGGGTACAAACCCCAGGCTGGCGACGAGGGCGGTCATTAATACCGGGCGTAGGCGAATCATCGCGCCATCAATAATCGACATATATAAGTCACCCCGTTCCTGCCAAAGGTCGCGAATAAACGCGAGCATCACCAGACCGTTTAATACCGCCACGCCGGAGAGGGCGATAAAGCCTACGCCTGCGGATATCGACAGGGGCATATCCCTTAGCCATAGCGCAATCACACCACCAGTCAGCGCCAGTGGCACGCCGGTAAAAATAATTCCGGCGTCTTTAATGGAGTTAAAGGCCATGATCAGCAAGCCGAGGATAATGGCGAGCGTAATCGGGACCACAATCGATAAACGCTGACTCGCCGATTCCAGTTGCTTAAAGGTGCCTCCGTAGTCGAGCCAGTAGCCGGGTGGTAGCTCGATATCCTGATTGATTCGCGCTTTAACGTCGGCAATAAAAGAGCCGAGATCGCGACCCCTGACATTGGCGGTAACGACTACGCGACGTTTACCATTCTCGCGGCTGATCTGGTTTGGCGCGGGTGTCAGTTCGATAATAGCGACCTCTGACAGCGGCACGTAGCCGCCATTGGGGAGAGGTACCGGTAAATCCCCCAGGCTGGCGACATCTCGTCGCAGTGTTTCCGGCAAACGCACCACTAGCTCAAAGCGTCGGTCGCCCTCAAAAATAAGCCCCGCAGGCTCACCGCCAATAGCAGCGGCAACGGTGTCCTGTAAGGCACTAACACTAAGACCATAGCGCGCCAGCGTCATTCGCTCGGGTATTATTGATAGCATGGGCAAGCCGGTAACCTGCTCCACTTTGCCATCGGCAGCGCCGTCAATGGTTTCCAGCACCTCTAAAATAGCTTCGGCAGATTCCAGCAGTTGCTCAAGGTCGTCACCAAACACCTTAATGCCCAAGTCAGTGCGCACGCCGGAAATCAGTTCGTTAAAGCGCATTTGTATGGGTTGGGTAAATTCATAATTATTACCCGGTAATAGCTTCACGGCTGTCTCCAGCTCCGTTACAAATTCAGCGTGGGTTTGGCCAGGGTCTGGCCATTGGCTACGCGGTTTTAGCATCACGAAGTTATCCGCCACATTGGGGGGCATGGGATCGGTAGCGACTTCCGGGGTGCCGATTTTGGCGAAGACTTTTTCCACTTGCGGAAATTCTTTAATGCGCTTCTCAAGTAAGGTTTGCATGGCTACCGCCTGTTCCAGTCCGGTACCCGGTATCCGCATCGCATGGAGGGCGATATCGCCCTCATTGAGATTGGGGATAAACTCCGAACCTAGAGTGGTGGCAAGCCAGCCACTTAATAGCACCAAAGCCAAAGCGGCGCTCAGCACAAGCCAGCGAAGTTTCATTGCCAATATCAGTGCCGGTTTATAGAGGGATTTACAGGCGACAATCAGTGGGCTTTCCTGCTCACGGACCTTGCCCGACATAAACGCTGCAACAGCCGCTGGCACCAGGGTTAGTGATAACACCAGGGCGGACAACAAAGCCATGACTACAGTAGCCGCCATAGGGTGGAACATTTTGCCTTCGACGCCGGTCAGGGAAAATAGCGGAATATAAACTACGGTGATAATAATCACGCCAAAAAGGCTGGGCCGAATGACTTCGTTGGTGGCCTCAAAAACCACTTCGAGCCTTTCCTTTAGCGCCAGCTTGCCCGATGAATTGCCACTCCTGCCCTGAGCTTCTGCCAGGCGGCGAATGGCGTTTTCTACAATAATCACTGCGCCATCGACAATCAGACCAAAGTCCAGTGCGCCCAAACTCATTAGATTTGCGGAAACGCCGGTTTGCACCATACCGCTAACAGTTGCCAGCATCGCCAGAGGAATCACTGCGGCGGTAATCAAGGCCGCGCGGAAATTGCCGAGTAACAGGAAAAGCACAATGACAACTAATAATGCGCCTTCAATCAGGTTTTTCTGTACGGTGCCGATGGCTTTATCGACCAGGGTGGTCCGGTCATAAACGGTGTCGACTTTAATTCCCGCAGGGAGAGAGGCGCGCACAGATTCCAGTTTGGCAGCGACAGCTCGTGATACTTCTCGGGAGTTTTCACCCACCAGCATCATCGCTGTGCCTAGCACGGTTTCGCGACCATCGCGGGTTGCCGCGCCGGTGCGTAGCTCCTTGCCGATTGCTACTTCAGCCACATCGGCGATGGTCACAGGGGCGTCGTCGATGGTGCTGATCACCACATTTTCAATATCGGCAAGGTTTTGCAGCTGGCCTGGAGAACGTACCAGCAACTGCTGGCCGTTGCGCTCAATGTATCCGGCGCCGCGATTACTATTATTGTTATGTAGGGCTTCACTAATATCGCCCAGGGTGACGCCGTAGGTGAGCATTAACTGTGGCGAAGGCGTGACGTGATATTGCTTGTTGTATCCGCCAATGGTATTGATTTCAATAACGCCGGGCACCAGTGCTAGCTGGGGTTTAATGATCCAGTCCTGAATTTCCCGCAGGGCAGTAGCGTCGTAGGCTGTGCCATCGGCCTGGGTGGCTCCCGGTAAGGCCTCAAGGGTGTACATAAATATCTCGCCCAGGCCGGTAGCGATTGGCCCCATCTCCGGCTCCAGGCTGATGGGTAAGGTGCTTTTAATCGCACCGAGGCGCTCATTAATTAAATTGCGGGCGAAATAAATATCGGTGCCTTCCTCAAACACCGCAGTGACCTGAGATAAGCCGTAGCGAGAAATAGAGCGGGTATAGGCGAGATTGGGTAGGCCCGCAAGCGCGGTTTCAACCGGATAGGTAATCCGCTGCTCTGACTCCAGTGGCGAATAGCCCGGCGCTTCGGTATTCACCTGCACCTGCACATTGGTAATATCCGGCACGGCATCGATAGGTAAGTGCTGATAGCTCCAGACACCCCCACCCAACAAAACCAGAATAAAAGACAGGACTAACCAGCGCCGCTCAATAGAGAAGCGTAAAATTGATTCAATCATTTTTTACTCCTCTAGTGATCGTGCGAAGCGCCGGATTTTTCAATATCGGCCTTAATTAAATAGCTGTTTTCGACCACGTAGCTGTCACCCGCATTCAAACCGCTGAGGACTTCGACGTGGGTCTTATCGCTACGACCTAGTTCCAGCGGGCGGATTTCGTAATTTTCTCCGATCTGGATAAAAACCACCGTCCAGTCGCGGAAACTCTGCAATGCGCGATTATCGACCACTAGAGGCACATCCACTTCTTCGATCACAATTTGGGCCTCGACCAGCTGACCCGGATACCAGGGGCTGTTGTTGGGGCTAGTATTATTGCTATCGAGATTCGTTAGCGGCGCGCGGGCCAGTACGTAGGGGCCGCTGTCCATAGGGATGATTTGTTCAATGGTGCTTGTCTGTTCAGAGCCTGCAGCCTTCACGCTGACTACCTGTACTGCTTTCACGGCGGCTCTTTGTTGAGGAAATATTTTTAATTCTGCCCAGACTTTGGTGAGATTAGTAATGGAGAACAGCGGCTGCTCCAACGCCAGCTCACCGGTATTGGCATGGCGCTGAGTCACGACCCCGTCGATGGGCGCAAAGATAGAATAGCGTTTTAAACTCTCGCTGGATTCGACCTGAGCCAGTACCTGACCCCGCTTGACCCGATCACCGACATTGACATTCACCCGGGTAATTTGCCCAGCAAAACGCGCCCGAATATGACTTAAATTTTCCGAGCCACTGACCAGATTACCGTAGGCTGTCAGTGTGCGCTGAATACGCCCCGGGCCTGCCAATGCCGTACTAATACCCGCTTGTTCAGCGATATCGGCTTTTATCGCAACGCGGCCCTCGTAGGATTCCCAGGCCCAGTGGTGGGTATTACCTGCTATTTTGAGGCTAACTTCCACGTAAAAAGAGTGTGGCTCACCGACTACGGCATCACCTAGCCAATAGCCAGTATTGTCAGCGTCACCTTTGTAAGTGAAGGCAAACGAATTAACCACGCCCCCAAGGCGAGTGAGCCGCACTTCCAGAACAGGTTTTTGCTGACTGGAAGGCGTAATCGGCTGGCCCTGATAATTTATCCAGGCCCGATACTCCGGCGGCACGCCGCGCTCAAATATAGCCAGCTCAAGGCTTGTCTCACCGTCTTCTAGCATTACGCCGCCGCTTGGGCCTTTTATTGATGGCGGCGCTGCTTGTTGTTCCTGATTATTATTTCCTGCGTTGCCACTGGCACTACAGTTCCAGGCAGAGAGAAGAGCCAGGGTAAAGCCTAACATTTTCAAAATATTCATTTCGGACAACCTTAATTCGCTGTTGTATTAATCGTGGGCTGAATCTGAACCTGATCCGGAATCTGAACTTGATCTGAAACCTTTATTTGAGTTAAAGACTCGCCGCTCAATTGTTCAATTTTTGCCTGACTTAAATGGGCGCTCAGGGCTGCGTCAATCAGCAAGTGTTTACCTGCTTGCAGCTCGCGCTGGGCCGCCGACCAGTCGACATAGGTGTAGAGGCCATGTTCATAGGCTTTTCGGGTTTCGGTGAGCGCCCGTTCAAGTGCAGGCAGCAGATCCGACCGGATTTTCTGCACCGCTTGAATACTTATTTCCCGCTGTCGATAGGCGTTACGCAGGCGTGTGTGTAGAGAAAGCAGAGCGCTTCGCTTCTGGTATTGCACCTCATTGAGGGCCGCCTGGGACGAACCGAGAGCGCCCTGATTGCGCGAGCCGCCAAATAGCGGCACAGAAACACCTGCCACCAGTGCGCTATCATCGCCCTCCTGTAAATGACGTAGTCCCAACTGCCACTGAATATCGCTCTTGCCCGCAGCCTGTGCGGCTTGCAGATCAAGCTCGCGGATACGCTGCTCACTGGCATAAATTTGAATGAGTGGTTTCGCGCTTGCCCGGTGATAGAGGGCCTCGAAACTATCGGCCTGGGCGAATTCGTATAACTCGCCGGAGATATTCTCGAAATCAGCTGACCTGGCTCCCCAGAACGCCGCCAGCAGAAGCTTCTGATTTTCCAGCTGCCCAGCCAGATCAGCGCGCATCAGGGCTGCCTGATTCAGCCCGGCTTTAGCCCGCCAAACCTCTGCTTCCGGCGAGGCGCCCGCGTCAGCCCTGCGCTTGACGATTTTGAGGGTGCTTTCAGCCAGAGTGATGGCATTGTCAGCCAGTCTCAATCGCCCCTCCAGGCCTCGCGTATTGATAAAGGTCTGAGTGAGGTCGCCAAGGACATTCAGGGTCTCCAGCTCGCGCAGTACGGCCAGCTTTTCAGCTTCGGCTCCCACTAATTCGCTGCGCAGATTTCGCTTGCCACCCAGCTCAATCACCGACGAAAGCGACAGGGTAAGCTCCGCAGCATCGAGTTTTTTCAGCGGCCCTGAGCCCGCAAAGTTTTCTATGCTCAAACCGAGTGCCAGTGGCGGTGTCTGCTTAGCTGTAAGGGCTCGGGCCTCCAGGCCTTTAAAGCGCGGTTCATAATTAAGGAGCTGGGGGTTGTGTTTCAGGGTGCGTTTAACCGCCACCGGGAGCTCGAGGTTTTGCCGCAAGTTTTCAGCGACAAGCTGAGACGGCATTACAGCGGTACTAAGGAGCGCAACACAAGCAGCGCGAATAATCAATCTTCGCTTGATACGCTTTGAAATACAGACCTGATCTATACAGACTCGGCCATAAATATGGGCTAGGGGGAACATATCCTGACTATCCTGATTGATAACAACAGCAATGCAGCTCGACTAAAATAAAGGCGAGCCAGGGAGTAGTGGGGCAATCAGGATCTGGGAGGGCGGTAGAGCGAAGGGCTGTGTTCGACAGGCTTACGAGAAAGGTAGAAATGCATATTCGGCTGCTTTGAGATCAGCGAAGCAAGAGGCGCACTAGACGCCACAGATGCGCTGTAGGTGGCGTGTGTATGACTGCAGTGGCCACAATCCGGTATTTCGCCAGTATTGAAGGTCGCTTCATTCTTAGTACTGAGCTTAGCGCTGAATTTAGTGCTGAGCTCAGTGACTATGTCGCTACCAGCGAGGTGATGATCCTTGTGCTCGTGGCGAAAATAAACTGAATTTGAACTAGTGTGCAACAAATCAAGCGGTGAATGCTGCGCGCCCGACTGGTGAAACGGATGGGCCTCAGCAATAGCGCCTAATGGCTGAGAGGCCACTAGCACTATCATCAATATTGTGATCACTTGCTTGAGCATTTATTCACAGTCAATTTTAACAACCAGGTTTGTTTGCATTTTGTAGCCGTATGTCGCTTAAGGGTATTTCGACGCGATGGTAACCTACCGAGGTGTGCTACTACTAGCCACTTCGTGTAGCTGATCTATGTGGCTTTCATGGTGGTGTATCTCAATGCCAGGTTTGGCGTGTTTATGTTTGGCAGTTACGTACGGTAATGACCTTCGGCAATGAGAACCGGCAATGACGTCAGGGAATACGGTATGTTGTATGTTATGGAGGGCACCCGAGGACATACTGGGCTAGCAGATGAAGCGGTCTTTTCGTTGCTCATCAGCTCAACTTGTGTCTTTTGACTTTTATCAAGTCACCTGGCCCTGATTTGATCTACAATCCTTTCCACAACTACCCACCTTAATTTAGCAAGATTATTGGAGCCTCCTATGTCCGGCGAGTCACCGCATGCGAAGAACCTTGTAATTCAGGCGCTGGACGAAGCCCAGTCGCGACCAGATATGGATAGGGACGCTATGGGCAGGGCGATAATTTTTGCGGTGGTCGATGAATACTTGAGTTATCGAAGCGTTAAGGACGTGACTCAGGAACTCCAGTATCTTACCGAATCACTCGACGACGATAACCCCGTTGTCACTCGTGGTTGTTGACCGATTTATTCTGAGTTTTGCTCCGGGCTTAACCCTGAGTTAAATGCCGAGTTAAGCGATAGCGTCACACCGCCGAGTTCCCTGAAACCTAAATTGCGTTCGCGATCCATCTTGTGTAGAGTGGCCGCCCTTTTCCAGCTGCTGCGGCTAAGCGCAGGGCCGGTGAAAAGAATACGGTGAGGTGGCCGAGTGGCTGAAGGCGCTCGCCTGGAAAGCGTGTATACGGCAACGTATCGAGGGTTCGAATCCCTCCCTCACCGCCAAAATGCTATTGTTAACGCCAGAAGACCTCCGCTAGGAGGTCTTTTAGGTTTTGGGATTCTTGAATTTTAGGTAAGGGAGATTAGGAGTTGAACCTCATTCGACAAATTCGGCACGAATTTGGACAAGGAGCGCAGCCCGCAGGGGTGTTTAGGTTCTATTATTAAGGCTTACAGGCACCCCTACTTTTTCGCCGGGTCAAGCCCCAATAACTAAATAATGTTGATTTTCTTCCTTTTAGCCTTTTTAACTTTCGGGATCGTTAATTCCAGGACACCGTCTTTGAATTTAGATTTTGCCTTATCGCTATCTACATCGCTGGGTAGCGCTACCACTCGTGAAAAACGGCCTCGAGAAATCTCGCTGCGATAGTAATCGCCTTTTTCCTCCTTCTCTTCGTGACTGGTACTGCCACTAATGGAAACGGAGTTATCGGTTACTGAAACATCCAGATCCTTTTTGTCTACGCCAGGCACTTCAGCGCGGATCAGCACCTCGTCATCGCGATCAATGACATCTACTTTTGGGATTTTTCCTTCAAATAGACTACCCATTTCGGGTAGGGACGGCCATTCAGTGTGAAAAGGTCGCATCCAACGGTGGGGGAAAAAATGCGCAGCAAGGTGATCCATTTCTTCAAAGGGGCTTAACAAACGAGTCGTTTTCCTCTCTTCAACGTCACTGCTCTTGTCTTCAGTCATTTTACTCTCCTGGTGAATTTGCCTACCAAGCGCTACTAAAATCAACGCTCCGAGTAATGTAAAAGGAAACTAATGATTTAGCAACTTCATAAATTGACGGGGATCAACGAAAGGGCACGGTACTAGAGGTCTCGATAAGGATTTTTACGTAGATAAGGATTTCTCACTAATGTGGACATAGTTAGAGCGATGAGGGATGTGTAGCGCGTGCGGAAATAACTTTGTACTTGTTTGGTATAAACATCGAGATCATAGCGATTGGCCGGTCAGTTTTGAATTCCAGTCGAAATTATAGTCCAGGCGAAGGTTCTCTGATGTGCAATTCATTACCGGGTGATAGTGGTCGCTAGATAGTTTTAAAATGGCGAATAGATAAGCGATCTCGAATCGAAATCAATCAGAAGGTAGAACCCTCACGTAAGCTCTGTGGATTACAAAAGGAAATATATATACTCAAAAAACAGCTTATTTGTAGTAGCTGAAAATATCAGCACAGTATTGCTTATGCCCGCACTTAGTAAGAATGGAAAAACAGACAAGGATAAAATCATGGTTTCCGTTAAAAGGCTAGTTCTGGATGTTCTTAAACCCCATCAGCCGAATGCGCTTGAATTTTCAATGGCCATTGCCGAAGTCGGCGTCGATTATTGTGTGCATGTGACGGTTCTTGAGGTGGATGAAAATACCGAAACTCTGCAAATAGAGGTGGCAGCAAAGGCCATTGATTTTGATGCAGTTCAGTCCGCTATAGCTGATATGGGCGCTTCGTTGCACAGTATTGATGAAGTAGAAGTAGAAAGTGGGGAGGATGCTGGTTAAGCTTTTATGGGTCGCTTAAAACACGCCAGATTTCTGCTGCGTATCACCCATAGCCACCTTGTTTTACGGCGTTATTTTGTGGTCAATGGTTTTGATGGCGCACTCACTATGATGGGACTCATTCTCGGATTTCTTGTCAGCGCACCTGCCGATTTAGCCGTGATTATTAACGTCTGCCTGGGCGCGGCTATTGCCCTGGGTATGAGTGGCCTTAGTAGTGCTTATGTTAGTGAATCTGCGGAGCAGCGACGCGCCCTGGGCAAGCTGGAGAAAGCAATGATTAGCGATCTCCAGAAAAGCACGCATGGTGAAGCGGCGCGCCTTACACCCCTGTTGGTGGCGCTGGTTAATGGTTTGGCGCCGCTTATTATTTCACTGCTGATCCTGATGCCACTATGGTTAGGGAGTCTAGGTGTCCCGCTACCCGTATCACCACTTTATGCGGCCATTCTTGTGGCGCTGATGCTGATTTTTTTGCTCGGCGTATTTCTTGGTCGTGTCGCAGATATTTCATGGCTGCGCAGTGGCTTACAGACTTTGCTGGTCGCGGTGGCGACCGCCGCGCTTATTTACCTGTTTGTCGGTGGTTAAGATGCAAGCGGTGGTCTGGCATTGTGTTGGGGCCGATGAGGCCCTGTCGCACCTCGATTCCTCAGCAGCAGGTTTGAGTGCCGCCGAGGCACAAAAACGTTTGGCTGAACACGGCTTAAATACCCTCCCCGAAAAACGCCGTCGCACCTTGTTGCATATGCTACTGGAGCAGTTTACTGACTTCATGATCGTCGTACTGTTGGCGGCGGCGGTGATTTCTGGCTTTATCGGTGAGCCCCAGGACACCATTGCCATTCTGGTGATTATTTTGCTCAACGCCATCATCGGAGTGGTGCAGGAGTTCAGGGCAGAGCGCGCCGTAGCGGCCCTGCGGGAAATGGCCGCTCCTGACGCTCTGGTGTTGCGCGATGGTCGGGCCATTACCCTGGCGGCCTCGGAACTGGTGCCCGGCGATGTCGTATTGCTGGAAGCGGGTAATATTGTACCTGCCGATCTGCGTTTGCTGGGCGTGGACGAAATGGGCGTTGATGAAGCGGCTCTGACCGGTGAGTCCCATCCTGTTAACAAGCAGCAAGTGCTATTAAGCGATGCGAATCTACCATTGGGAGATCGCCAAAATATGGTCTTCAAGAGCAGCCTGGTTACTCGTGGAGGTGGCAAAGGCCTGGTGATTGCCACGGGCCTGGACACGGAGATTGGCCGTATCGCAGAACTACTGCAGGGAGCGGCGAGTGTAAAGACGCCACTGCAAGTACGTTTGACCCGTTTCGGTCGTTATCTCGCCCTGGCTGTGTTGGCCATTTCTGCAGTGGTGTTTATTGCTGGTTTACTCCAGGGCCAGCCGGTCATGCTGATGTTTTTGACCGCAGTGAGTCTGGCGGTCGCGGCGATACCGGAAGCCTTACCCGCAGTGGTGACCATCTCGCTGGCTCTCGGTGCGCACAAGCTGATTCGTCACAAGGCTCTGGTGCGTAATCTGCCTGCGGTGGAGACCCTCGGTTCGGTGACCTATATTTGTACTGACAAGACCGGCACCTTGACACGCAACCGCATGAGCGCTGAATTGTTCTTTGCCGCAAATGAGCGACATGAGTCACTGCCTGAATCAGGAAGCAATGTGGCCTGGGCGGAGCTAGGAGAGGCCATGGCTCTGAACAACGATGTGGCGGACAGGGATGGAAAACCAGCGGGTGAACCGACCGAGCTAGCCCTGTTTGAGGCGGCCGACAGGGCTGGTTTTGACAAGGTGGCGCTGGAGCTGGTGAAACCCAGGCTGGCCGTTATTCCTTTCGACAGTCAACGCAAACAGATGACTACCTTACATCAGTCAGCGGAAGGTGTGCTTGCCTACGTTAAGGGCGCACCGGAACGAGTTTTGGCCCAATGTGACAAGTCGTTAGGGCTTGATAGAGCAACAGCATTTGAACTGGCATTTGAGCCCGAGGCTGTGTTGGCCGAGGCGACGCAGTTAGCCAACGAAGGTTACCGGGTGCTGGCGCTGGCAAAGCGCGAATTTACGGCATTGCCGGAACCCTTAGAGGCTGAGACAACTGAACACAACTTGACGTTTCTGGGACTGGTGGCGCTGATTGACCCGCCACGACCAGAAGCACCGCAGGCCGTGGCGGATTGCCTAACGGCGGGGATCACTCCGGTGATGATCACTGGTGACCATCCAGGCACCGCTATGGCCATCGCCCGACGTCTCGGTATCACCGATGACGCTCAGACCATGTTGAGTGGTGACGAGCTGGAAAAGCTATCCGATGACAGGTTTGCCCACGTTGTTGACTCTGTTCGGGTCTATGCGCGAGTGAACCCGGAACAGAAATTACGTATCGTCAAAGCCCTGCAGGTAAAGGGTGAATTTGTTGCCATGACCGGTGATGGTGTCAATGATGCGCCAGCGCTGAAACGCGCAAATATCGGTGTGGCCATGGGCCAGAAAGGTACCGATGTGGCGCGAGAGGCGGCAGACATGGTGCTGCTGGATGATGATTTTGCCACCATTGTTCGAGCGGTGCGGGAGGGGCGCAGGATCTTCGACAACATCCGCAAGTTCATCAAATATACGATGAGCTCCAATTCCGGTGAGATATGGACATTATTTCTCGCGCCATTTCTCGGCTTACCCATACCGCTATTGCCCATTCATATCCTCTGGATTAACCTGATTACTGATGGGCTGCCGGGATTGGCGTTAACTGCAGAGCCTGCTGAGCCTGGCATTATGCGCCGTGCACCACGGCCACCGGCGGAAAATATCTTCGCCCATGGAATGTGGCAATACATTGTGTGGGTTGGACTGTTTATCGGTGGTATCTCTATCGCGGCCATGGCATGGGCAATTTCTCGTGGAGTGGAATACTGGCAGACCATGGTGTTTACGGTACTTACGGTGTCACAGCTATTTCATACCCTGGCCGTGCGCAGTGAAAGCGTTTCACTGTTTCGCCTGGGTTTGGTCAGCAACCTGCCGCTAATAGGTGCAGTGTTGTTGACACTTTCATTACAGATGGCGGTGATCTATGTCCCAACATTGAACAGCATATTCCATACTCAGGCTCTACCCCTGTTCGACCTCGTTGTCTGTCTGTTGTTATCGTCCCTGGTTCTGTTTGCGGTGGAGATTGAAAAGTGGCTGGTGCGTCGTGGTCTTATTTATCGGGGCAGGGTTTATTAGGAAAGTGTTTCTTAGGAGAGTGCTTCTAAGGGCAGTCAATGGAGGCGTGAACCAGTGGTTGCGGCGGCAACCTTTGGATAGCATTAGTTCGCTGCACTGGGGCGAATCATCGGGATATTTTTCAACTACTCCCACTGCCGTTATTCAAAAATGAATTTGATCAACCACATCAAGAACAGACCTGCGGCAAACGCCAGGAAATGAACAACGTTGGTTTTTATTTCACCGTGCTTGTTGACTTCTGGAACGAGATCAGAGGCCCCGATATAGAGAAAATTGCCCGCCGCGAAGGGCACCAGAAAGTCCACATTAAAGCGGAAGGAAGCGACATAGGCGATTATGCCGCCCACCAGAAAAGTTAACGCCGATAACACATTAAAAAGCAGCGCTCGCGATTTTTTCCAGCCACCATGAATCAGGACGCCAAAATCGCCTAATTCCTGGGGGATTTCGTGTGCGGCAGCCGCTAGCCAGGCCATAATCCCCAGGCGGATATCGATCAGAAAGGTGCCAGCCACCGCGAGCCCGCCGATAAAATTGTGCAGGCCATCGCCGATCAATATCAGATAGGTCAGCGGCTGCTTGCCGTCCGCGCCTTCTCGATGACAATGATGCCAGTGCAGGAATTGTTCAAGTATGAAAAAAACTGTAAAGCCAAACAGTATCCACAGATAGAAAGTGGTGGTGTTACCGTAGCTGGATAGACCGGCGGGGATCATGTGTAGAAAAGCGCCGCCTATCAGCGACCCTGCGGCAAAAGCCACCAGAGGCAGAATGATTTTTTCCAGCGTTTCCGGCTTTAATACCAGCGTCACCGCGCCGACAAGAGCGATGCCGCTCATCACCAGGCTGCTTGACACTATCCATGTTAGCGTCGTCATGGTCACTTAAAAAAGACAGGGCGGGGACGAATTTTATTTACCTGCTGCCTTGATCACAGCCTTGACCGCGTCTGCGTCGTCGTCCGCCTGTAGAAGGCTCGCCCGGTTTGTTTCCTCTGGCCACACAACGTTGGAAAGCGGGAAGATGATTCTCCTGAGACGCCCTTTGCAACTGCCTAAGCACCGCCTGCACATCTGGGTAGGCCTCGGCGAGCTTAATTAACCTGTCATACATCGCGGCATTTTCGATTTCAGCTTCGACGCCAGACTCGCAAGCGGCAAGCCTGCTGGCAGGGGCCTCTACTTTTGTTTCCCAGTTATCGTCTGGAATGGCAATGCCGTATTTCTGGAAAAGCACCGAAAGTGCCCCGATATGCCGGTTTTCGGATTCTACGATATTTGAAAACGGCCGAACATCACCGAACTTGTTCAGTATCAGTTGATAGCTTGCTCTGGCTTTATATTCGTCATCCAGAGCCTCGGTCAGGATTGCTTCAAGAATCTTCGGCATGGCCTTCCCCTTTGTGAGACATATCTTTATTGATCGCCGCCCTGCAAGCCTATCATCGCAGGGAGCCTACTTAATTTACAACAATATCCGATCTGATCCACCTACCACCGTGCCACGTATAGAGAACTCATCCTACTCAATAACCTGGTGGTAGCAGAGCCGTTCTCGGCTCTATATCCTCTAACTCGGCTTCTGCGTGATGGCGGATAACGACTTCCGTTATGTGGCCGACCTGATCTTTCGGGGCATCGACGAGCATAAGGATCTCGCCTTTATCGATGGCTTCCTGAAAGGCCTTGTGGCGGGTGTTAGGAATTTCCAGTGCCACCATGCTGCCCAGTAAGGTACCAACACCTGCACCGGCTAAGGTTGTAGCAATAAGCGCACCTCCACTAACAATCCCACCAAAACCTGGAATGGCCATAGCGACTAGACCGGCAAGCAAACCTGTCGTGCCTCCAATGGGAATGCCGCGCTCCACGGCGGGGATGAAATCGCTTTTCTGCAGCAGTGTTGCTTCAGGCAAATCTTCCAGTGAAGTGCTTTCGTTTGCAATCAGATGAATACGTTTTTCTGGGAGATCATTGGCTACCAGCTCTGTCACTATGCTCTCCGCTGATTGTACCGTGGGTAGTAAAAAGTAAATCCGTTTCATAAATCTAGAGCCTCTATTGTCTTAATTTTAATCCAGCTGACCCGTCCAGGATTGCCGCTACCTGAGATCGCTGGCCTTATCCACCTAGTTTGCTTTCTAAGGGATGCCCACCGCGAAATGTATTTTCGACCCCGCCAACCAAAGTACAGGATTTTTAATCTAAATATAAATGATTTTCATCATAAGAAGGAGCTCGTTTAGAATCTGTGGCCGATGACTCTGCCGCGTCATGTTCTATTACGAAATTGCGATATGAATTCAATACGACTTAGCCTCACTAGAATTAAAGCCCGGCGCCACATTATTATTGGCCATGCTTTTTATTTATCCGCTAAACACCTTGTCTAGCTGCGTTCGTACAACTTTTAGTTGCTACAACATTCAGCGGCTACAACTTTTATGCTTCGGGATTGGCAAAGGATTCTTTGAGCTTCGATAACATCGCGCTGTCAATGCCCCCCAGCTGAGGTATTGCGTCGACAGGAACCCAGTATAGTTCAAAAACGATTGAGTCCTCGCCGTCATGGGGGTCGGCTTCAGTATGCAGCCACCTTTCCGGTGTTGGATTTCCAGCCTCCAAATGAAAGAACCAGGCTTGAATGATTTCATCCCTGCCGATGTCTCGCAGGTCTTTTTTGAATGAGCCAAGGAAAGAAATTACCTTTAAGTCTGTCAGCCCGGTTTCCTCTTCCGCTTCACGGGTTGCTGCTGCTTCCGGGGATTCTCCAGGTTCGATTGTTCCACCTGGAATTTGAGGTTCAGAGTAAGAATGATCAAGATAATCAAGGACCAGTAGCTCTGCCCCTCGGGTGATATATGTGAATACTCGGTTGCGCATGGGAGTTTTTTTAGTCGCTAATCGATGAATCACTGGCGTTGATAAATCACAGTTCTGGTCAAGGGTTGATCAATTGCAAGAATCGATCAAGGCTGTATTTGGGGCTTCTGACGCTGATTGATCCGCCGCGACCAGAACTACCGCAGGCCGTGGCGGATTGCCTCATGGCGGGAATTACTCCGGTGATGATTACTGGTGACCATCCAGGCACCGCTATCAATGGAGGCGTGAACCAGTGCTTGTAGCTTATCTTTTTGCGCCCGCATTCGCCCGGCGGTCTGGTTTAGTGCCAGGGTTCAGAATTTCCGTCACCGAGGTTTTCAGTACGGCCCGTCGCCAGAGATATACACTCACGGCACTTTTTCAGTTAGTCGTTTTTCAACATCTGCTACCAGGCGAAGTGTGGACAGGAAGGTATCTGGCGTCACACTGATGGAGTCGATACCTAGTTCCACCAGGTACTCGGCCATGTCTGGATAATCGGAGGGGGCCTGCCCACATAAGCCAGAATGACGCTGGTTGCGGCGGCAACCTTCCACCGCCATACGAATCATTGCCTTGACTCCGGGGTCCCGCTCATCAAAATCAAAGGCTACGATTTCTGAGTCCCGGTCGACACCCAGGGTGAGTTGGGTCAGGTCGTTGGAGCCAATCGAAAAGCCGTCAAAGAGCTTCGCGAACTCGTCGATAAGAATGACGTTATTGGGTATTTCGCACATGACATAGATTTGTAAGCCGTTATCACCGCGCTGCAGCCCGTTCTCTGCCATCGCATCAAGGACGGATTTAGCTTCGTCGATGCGCCGGCAAAAGGGAATCATCAGGATGACATTGTTCAGACCCATAAGGTCCCGAACCCGTTTCATGGCGCTACATTCCAAAGCAAAGCCTTCGGCGTAGGTGGGGTGAGTGTAGCGGGCCGCACCACGGAAGCCGATCATCGGGTTTTCCTCGTTTAGCTCGAAGTCGACTCCTCCGGGAAGGGCTGCGTATTCATTGCTCTTGAAGTCGGACATGCGCACCACTACTGGCCTGGGGTAAAAGGCCGCAGCGATGGTGCCGACGCCCTCCGAGAGGCGCTCGACAAAGTAGTCGGCCGGGGAGTCGTGGTGACGCGCTCGATGGAACAGGTCTTTGCGCACCTTCGGATCAGTAATCTGTTCCGGGTGTAGCAGGGCCATGGGGTGAGCTTTGGTGTGTTCAGCGATAATAAATTCCACGCGGGCAAGTCCCACCCCATCGCTCGGCAACAGTGCAGTTTTGAAGGCCAGATCCGGATTGCCCAGATTTAGCATCACTCGGGTTTTGGGCCGTGGCAGGTCTTTGATGTTCAATTCGTCAATCTGGAAGGGGATCACGCCGGGGTAAACCATTCCCTGATCCCCTTCCGCGCAGGATATGGTGACTTCCCGACCTTCCTTTATGGTTTGCGTGGCGTCACTGGTACCGACAACCGCAGTGATGCCGAGTTCCCGGGCGATAATCGCCGCATGGCAGGTGCGACCGCCGGTATCGGTGACGATGGCGGCAGCGATTTTCATCACCGGCTCCCAGTCGGGGGCGGTATTTTTGGAAATCAATACCTCCCCTGCTTGAAAGGTAGCCAGTTCGCTGGCGTTATTAATAATCCGCGCCCGACCCGAGGCGATAGAGGAGCCTACTGCGCGGCCTAGTGTAAGGCTTTCGCCTGGCTTGCCAATGAGGCGATAATTTTTGCTAACCAAGGGATTCTGCCGGGCCATAACGGTCTCAGGCCGCGCCTGTATTAAATACAGTTCTCCATCGATACCATCTTTCGCCCATTCCATGTCCATGGGGACGGGGTGGCCAGCGCGTGCAGAGAAGTGGTGCTCTGTCTTGATACAGTAATCGGTAAGGGTGAGCACATCCCCATCACTGATACAGAATCGCGTTTGATCGGCGCTTGTTACCGGCATTGTTTCGGTTGTCTGATCTTCGGGGCGAGCGAGTGATTGCTCTTTGGGTAGTGCTGTGGATAAGTCCTCAGGTAGTTCTTTAGGGCGCCTATTGGAATAGACCATTTTTACTCGCTTGCTACCCAGTGCACGACGCAGCACGGCGCGATAGCCCTGCTCAAAGGTTGGCTTATGCACGTGAAACTCATCCGGCGCTACCTGGCCCTGGACCACAGTTTCACCGAGACCATAAGCGGCGGTGATAAAGGCGACATCGGGGAAACCACTTTCGGTATCGATGGAAAACATCACACCGCTGGCGGCTAGGTCGGAGCGCACCATCTTCATAATGCCGATAGAGAGCGCCACAGACATATGTTCGAAGCCCTGATCTATGCGGTAATGTATGGCGCGATCAGTGAACAGGCTGGCATAACAGCGTCGGCAGGCTTCAAGCAGTTCTGCATCCGAATTTATATTAAGAAAGGAGTCGTGCTGGCCAGCAAAGGAAGCCTGGGGTAAATCTTCCGCAGTTGCAGATGAGCGTACGGCAAAGCTGATATGGCCCTGGTACTGTTTGCGTAATTGCTGACTTGCCGCGAGAACTTCATCCTCCAGGTCGCCCGGCAGACCCGCCTCGTAAATCAGCGTGCGAATCTGGCTGCCACAGCTGGCGAGGGAGTCGACACTATCAGCCTGCAGGTGGGAAAGTATACTCTCAAGGGGCTTTTTGATTCCGGCCTGATTGAGGCAGTACCAGTAGGCATCCGCCGTGATGGCAAAACCGTTGGGTACCCGAACCCTTGCGGGAACTAGCTGGCGATAAAGTTCACCGAGGGCGGCATTTTTGCCGCCCACCAGGGGCACATCATCAATCGTTAGTTCTTCGAACCAACGTATAAATTGTGGTTTTTTCCCGTTGGAATCCATGTCGGCCTTTATTTTTGGATGTCAGGGTGAATGTGGCGCAGTCAAATTTTCTGTTCGAGCAAACGAATAATCTTTTCACTGAAAGACACCCCTTCGAGTCTTTCGGCACTTAACATGCCTCCCGGGCTCAGGATATTAATTTCCATCACTTTGTCGCCGACGATATCAAGACCGGCAATAAAAATACCGTCCTCTTTGAGTTTGGGGCCAACAACTTCTGCGATTCGGCGTGCCTGTTGGGTGATTTCGGCTTTATGGGAGGTGCCCCCAGCGGTCATATTGCTGCGCATATCGCCTATTTTTGTATCGGGAATACGGTGAATAGCGGCAATTTTTCCATCGATCTCCAGTAACTCACCGTCCACCATAAATAGCCGGGTATCGCCTTCGACCGCTTTCGGTAAATACTCCTGCACGATCATGTAACCTTCTTCGCGAAAGATGACGTCCATCATCTGGTGGACATTGGGCCGGTCGCTGGGCCTTATTAGAAAGACATTTCTGCCACCCGAACCGAACAGGGGTTTGATCACGCCGTAACCATCCATGGACGCTATAAACTCCAGGGATTCATCGTAGTCGTGGGTAATAAGTGTTTTCGGCCGGATGCTTTCTGGAAAATACTGAAGATAAAGTTTGGTCAACGAATGGGCCAGGGTTCCCGGATCATTGAGTACTTCGACGCCATGACGTTGTGCCAGGAAACCAAAATTAATACCGGCCATGCGTGCCCAGGGACGCCCCAGTGCATCGGCATTGGCGTCATTGCGCAGCAACAGAAAATCCAGATCATCGACGCAAACTCTCGTCGCCGGAGTTTGCTCATCCCTGAGTCGGTCGAGCAATGCTTGACCACTTTGATATTCTCCCGGGGCAAGGCTGCGCGCTAGCGCGAAAGTATGGTCGTCCGGTCGCAGGGAAAAATCACCAACGCCCATGTACCAGACCTCGTGACCCAGGCGGCAGGCTGCCTGGGCCAGTAGTGTACTGGTGTAGCCGGCATATTCTGTTTGAAGGTCGTTAACCACAAAGCCTATTTTCATCGGGTTACTCTTTGATCAAGTCCGTAAGGGTGAGCCCATTGCTCAGGGCCTGAAGTCGTGGCTCCGCTTCAGGGCTATCCAGAAAAGTGGGTGTTAAGGTGGGTGGTTGCAATATCTGGCGCCACTGCAGTTCTTCGACAAAGTCCAGATGTTGGTGGGAGATTTTACCCAGATAGAGGGATTCCAGTGGGTAACCATCAGCAAGTGCCTCCAGCAAGTGTTTGAGGCCGCGCAGGTAAACGATATCCTTGGTATATCCGCCGCCTCGAAAGATCCGCATTGTGATATTAAATGCAGTATGTGGATGGAAGCCGTGGTCCCTGTACAGCACCCGAAAGCAATCGATAAAGCTGGCCCCTGAGGTAATACAATCAACCGCAAGTACCCGAGCGGCAAGAGTTCGCAGACGGCTGGGTGACAGTTCACCCACCAGGTATTCCGCCAGTACCGCCAGCCCCTCCTGCAATTCCTCGTAGCTTGCCATGCCGACGCTCAGCTCCCGAAACGGCTGCAGCCCGCCATTGTGGTGGGTGACGATGTGTGTGCCTACTTCGTGACTGATCAGGGCATTGATGCGCGATGACAGTACGCTGGCATCCTGTCCTATAAGGAGGTTGCCCTGTGAGACCAGAATGCCTGGCACGTCGCCACGTACGGACACGGTCGATTTTAACGAGGGGTCCTGCTCGCGGTATTTGTCCAGCTCCAGTCTAGCGCGCTCGGCGATTTGCTGTGGAGCGAGGTAGTCGTTCTGGGCTGTCGGCTGGGAGGGGTCGATGGCCTCCAGTAGCAGGTGGGCCTGTTCAAGTAGTTCTGGTTCGACGTCACCGTAAATTTGCCGACTGCCGAGCAGAAAACGCTCGGTGTTGCGGTCAGCCACCAGAGTAATCTGGCGATCCAGTTCATTGCGTTTTTCGGAGAAAATGTGGGCCAGAGTTGGATCTTCGATTGCTTCGATGGGAATCTGAAACAACTGCCGCTTGAGCAGAGAAGGGTTTACATTGCGCGCTCGGTAAAGAAATGACGCTTCACGTTCATAGTCGCTGGCCTCAAATTCCTGCCACGCAGCACTACTGTTGACGGGCGAGACATAGAGTAACAAATCGAAAGTTGCACTGATCTCGGCCAGACGACGATCTGTCTGCCAAACTGCTTTGGTGATAGATCGGTTGCCGAGCTCGTGGAAATGACGGGGCCGGATATGGGTGTGATGATGGGCAAAGGCGTAAAAGCCTCGTTTCAGCGCCCGGGTTAGCCCCTGGTGCAGGTCCTGTAAATGAAAGGGCAGTACCTCGGCCGTTTTTACATCGAGATAAACAGGCTTTATCGCCAGGCCGACAGGAATGCAGTTTAAGGCAGTCAGTTGAGTACGGGTCAGTATGGGCTCAAGTCCCGGTGGTGCGATATTTTGCTGGTAGCCTATCTCAATGTTGGCCTTAAGATTGTCGACGGTAATATGCAGCAGCGCGTTTTCAAATTCTTCCAGAAATTTAACTGGCGTACCTGTCGATGACGCCAGGATTTCGAATTCGGGTGTCAGGGAGGCGTCCTGTTGCGGCGCAGACGACCACAATTCAAGCAGGCAAATCTGGTCAAAATAATCACCAAGCTTTTCAATAATCGCGACCAGCAGTGCACGGGTGGTTTTTAGTCGGGCAGGATGCTCGTTGACCAGCAGGTAGGCCGGCGTTCCGCGCAAAAGGCTTTCCATCGCCTTTGGTGAGCCTTCCATCTCTCCGTGAATATCTCCGCGAATGTCTCCGCGATAGACACAGAGAAAGGGCAGTTGGCGATCAAGATGCAAAAAACTGCCGTCCGGCAGCTTTTTGCTCAGCGGGCTATTGTCGCTTATAGCCTGACTGATTTCCGTCAACAGTTTGTCTGTCGTCTGCCTGGTCAAGGGAGTCTCTGCAATTCTTCCAGGATGCCCGGTATGGTCGACTGTAGCGCATCTCGAATACCCTGAATCTGCTCAATCTCGCCAACGCCAGTCCATTCATCCATAAAGAATTTTTTGAACTCTATGGAGAGTACGGCCGCAGATTCAGCAAAATGGGTGTGGATCCATTGAGCCAGCTCCCGCCCCTTAAACTTAACATTTTCGCGCACATCAAGACGGCGGCCACAGAAATCAAATGCGGCGAGATCAGCCATAAACCGATCCGTCAGCTTGCCCCAGCGGACTCGGTCCAGCGAGCCGGTGCCGATATTTACATCTGGATTTAAAGCAGGATCTGCGGGCGGCGCGTCTGCGCCCTCGCGTCGATAGTTATAGGTATGCAGATCGAAGACCACGAAGCGCTTATGGTGCTGAACCATCCTGTTGAGCAGTTTTTCCAGCTCTGTATAGAAAGCATCGTATTCCGCCAGGCTTGTTTTGATCTGACCGGGATTCGGGGGGTGTTTCCAGACGTGCTGCCCCCAGGCTAGTTCGGGCGCTGAATAGATCGCCTCATCCCGGGGTCGGTTGAGATCGACTTCGAAGCGAGAGCGGGTTGGCACCAGCCAGGTAGGCACTACCCTGGCGAGATAATCGGTATAGGGGTCTTCTTCCCGGGAGCGAGCCGTATCATCAAGGGCGATAATCGGCGCCAACTGGCGACGGATCTGGTGTCCCGCGTGAACAGCCGTGGCAAATAAAGGGCCTTCACCTTCGTGCTCGATCCATAATTTGCCATTTGCGTCCGTCATTAAAAGCCCGTAATCCCGTAATAATAAAGTTTAATTGACCAGGCAATTTAAGCTTCGATCGAGTTGCAGCGCCACGAGAAAATATTTTCGCCGGTGCCAAAAAGTCAGGTTTGAGCCAATATTCATCGAAAAGTATAGATTTTTTCACTAATAAGTCTATGAATTATTGACCTTATCTTGTTTTGACTCAAACACCACAGCAGGCAGTAGAATTTTGGTCGGTTAATATCTACGTACTAGTGTATATATGTGTTTTGTTTTGATTAAGTTAATGTAGCTTAACAAGAAGATATTCCATGCTTTCATCAGGCACTTCACCCACAAGCACTTCATCTGCAGGTAAGCCATCCACACGCAAGTCATGTATAGACGCCAATGAAGCCTGTGCCTATGTGGCACACAAAATCAACGAAGTTATAGCGATCTACCCGATTACACCAGCTTCGCCAATGGGTGAGGCGGCAGACCTGTGGTCGTCTCAGGGTAAAATCAATATCTGGGGCACCGTACCGCGCATTGTCGAGATGCAAAGCGAAGGCGGTGCGGCTGGCGCAGTGCACGGCTCTTTGCAGGCTGGAGCCCTGACGACAACATTTACGGCATCCCAGGGCCTGCTGTTGATGATACCCAATATGTACAAGATTGCCGGAGAATTAACGCCGACGGTCTTTCATGTCGCCTCACGCTCGGTAGCGGCGCAGGCGCTTTCAATATTTGGCGATCACAGCGATGTGATGGCAACACGCGCTACGGGCTTTGCCCTGCTGGCCTCCAATTCGGTTCAGGAAGCCCTCGATTTCAGCCTGATTGCCCAGGCTGCGACATTGAAGGGGCGAGTTCCGATGGTGCATTTTTTTGATGGCTTTCGCACCTCTCATGAAGTCAGCAAAATTGACCTGTTCGGCGATGACATTATTTCCAGCATGATGGATTCCGGGGATCTGGCGCAGTTCCGCTATCGGGCCCTGTCGCCCGAGCGACCGGTTATTAGGGGCACTTCGCAGAACCCCGATATATTTTTTCAGGCCCGCGAGGCAGTTAACCCTTATTACGATGCCTTTCCCGATATCGTACAAAATGCCATGGATCGTTTTGCCGAACTGACCGGCAGGCAATACCGTTTGTTTGATTACATCGGCGCAAAGGACGCCGAGCGTGTCCTCCTGTTAATGGGTTCTGGCGCCGAAGCGGTCGAGGAAACGGTCGAGCACCTGACTGCTAGGGGAGAAAAGGTCGGTGTGCTCAAAGTGCGCTTATTTCGACCTTTCTCTGCGAGCCGTTTGATTCTGGCTCTGCCCGAGACGGTACAAGCAATCGCTGTACTGGATCGCACCAAGGAACCCGGCGCCGAGGGCGAGCCTCTGTATAAAGATGTGGTCACTGCTGTGGCGGAAGTACAGATGGCCGGTGACACACGCTTTGCCACTATGCCCAGAGTGGTGGGAGGGCGCTATGGATTGTCATCCAAGGAGTTCAATCCGGCAATGATCAAGTCGGTGTTTGATGCCCTGGCTGGGGAGAATATAAAAAACCACTTTACTGTTGGCATTATCGACGATGTGCAGCACCGTAGCCTGGCCTGGGACAGGGCATTTCGAACTGACAGCAACAGAAAATCATTGCAGTGCCTGTTTTACGGCCTCGGGTCAGACGGCACGGTAGGGGCCAATAAAAATTCGATAAAAATTATCGGCGATGCCACCGACTATTTTGTTCAGGGCTACTTTGTCTATGACTCTAAAAAGTCTGGCGCCGTTACGGTTTCTCATTTGCGCTTTAGCGAGAGAGTCATTAAATCCAGCTATTTGATCGCCGAGGGCGATGCCAGTTTTGTTGCCTGCCATCAGGAGGTGCTGGTAGAGCGCTTTGATATGCTCGACATGGCAGCCGAAGGCGCCACCTTTCTGCTTAGCTCCAGTGTCGACAAGTCTGAGGTATGGGATAGCCTTTCGGCTAAAATGCAGCGGCAAATGATCGATAAAAAAATTGTTTTTTACTGCGTAGATGCTTATCAGATCGCAGCACAGCACGGTATGGGTAAGCGCATAAACACGATAATGCAGGCCTGTTTTTTCAAGCTAAGCGATATTCTGCCTACCGACGTGGCGATAGACGCTATCAAAAAGGCGGTGGAGACCACCTATGGAAAACGCGGTCGATCGATTATTCGGCAAAACCACCGGGCCATTGACGATGCCCTTGACCAGTTATACCCGGTAGAAGTGCCGAATTTGGTTGGCAGTGTAAAAGTAAAAAGGCCACCTGTGCCTGAACATGCCCCTGACTTTGTCAAGCAGGTGACCGGAGAAATTATTGCCGGACGCGGGGATTTAATCCCGGTGAGTTTGCTGCCGGGGATGGTAGTTACCCTCTGGGCACCACCGCTTTTGAAAAGCGCAACCTCGCCCGGGAAATACCGCTGGTTGACTATGACTTGTGCATTCATTGCGGTAAATGTGCCTTTGTTTGTCCCCACGGTGTTATCAGAAGCAAGGCCTTTCCTGAAGCTTTGGCCAGCAGCGCACCGCCCGCATTCCAGCATGTCCAGATTACCGGCAAGGATTACCCGGAGGGGCTGCATATCAGCTATCAGGTAGCGCCGGAGGATTGCACTGGCTGTGCTTTGTGCGTTGATATTTGCCCGATTCGGGATAAGTCGAACGTCAGCCACAAGGCGATCAATATGGTGCCTCAGCCGTCTATTCTGGAAGAGGAAAAACATAACTGGGCGTTTTTTGAACAGTTGCCGGATTATGATCGCCGTGAGGCGAAGGTAACGACCATTAAGGGCTCAATGCTATTGAAACCCCTGTTTGAATTCTCCGGCGCCTGTTCCGGCTGCGGCGAAACACCCTATATCAAGCTGGCATCACAGTTATTTGGCGATCGTATGCTGGTGGCTAACGCCACGGGCTGCTCTTCTATCTACGGCGGTAATCTACCCACCACCCCCTGGGCTAAAAATGACGATGGCCGCGGACCGGCCTGGAATAACTCTCTGTTTGAAGATAATGCTGAATTTGGCCTGGGTATGCGCCTGGCCCTGGACAAACAACGGCAATTTGCCGGAGAGCTACTCGAAGAATTCAGAGACGGTCTCGGGGATACCCTGGTGAATGACTTGCTGAGCGCAGATGAATCCGACGAAGCCGGTATCTATCAGCAGCGCCAGCGCGTAGCGGAGCTCAAAATCAGGCTGGCATCAATCGACAATGTTCGGGCTCGCACTTTGGAATCTGTTGTTGATAATCTCTGTAAGCGCTCGGTGTGGATTATCGGCGGCGATGGCTGGGCCTATGATATTGGCTACGGTGGCCTTGATCATGTGCTGGCATCGGGGGAAAACGTTAATATTCTGGTGCTGGATACCGAAGTGTATTCCAATACCGGTGGTCAAACCTCAAAGGCGACGCCGCGGGGCGCAGTGGCGAAATTTTCTGCCGCTGGCAAGCGCACGGGGAAGAAGGATCTGGCGCGAATCGCCATGAGCTATGAAAATGTCTACGTCGCTCATGTCGCCTACAGCGCCAAGGACACACAAACCTTGCATGCCTTTCTGGAAGCGGAAGCCTATGAAGGACCGTCCTTAATCATCGCCTATTCACCCTGTATCGCCCATGGCATAGAGCTAGAAGATAATCACCAACAGCAGGATCTGGCGGTCAAAAGCGGTCATTGGCCGCTGCTGCGATTTGATCCACGGCGCGCCGATAAAGGCCGCAATCCATTGCACCTGGATTCAAAGTCGCCTTCTATACCCTATCGAGACTTCGCCGCCAGTGAGGGACGCTTTAACATGCTCTGGCGAAGCCATCCTCAGGAGGCCGAAGAGCTATTAGCAGCAGCCCAGCAGGAAGTCAGCGAGCGCTATCACCGATATCAGCAGCTCGCCGGTCTCGACTGGGAGAATGATTCCGGCGACGAGCCGGGCTTTACTGATCAGATTGCCAACCAGACCGCCGACCAGACTAAAAAGGCAAGACAAGATGATTGATCTCCGTACATCCTACCTCGGTTTAGCCCTGGCCAATCCACTGGTGGCTTCTTCCTCCCCATTGACGGGGAATGTTGATATGGCCAAACGTCTGGAAGATGAGGGTGCGGCAGCGATTGTGATGCCCTCTTTATTTGAAGAATCTCTGCAGGCGGATCAGGAGCAGATACATCGACTGCTGGATTTTCAGGACATTGGTACTGGCGAGGCGGACAGTTTTTTGCCCGAGCCGGTGCAGTATCAGAGTCATCTCGATGAGTATCTGGAAAAAGTAGTACAACTGAAACAATCATTGTCTATTCCGGTAATAGGCAGTTTAAATGGTATCTCTGCTACTGGCTGGCTCGATTACGCAAGGGACATTGAGCAGGCGGGCTGCGATGCTCTGGAACTCAATGTCTATTATGTGGCCGCTGATCTGCGGCAGTCGGGGGCCGAGGTCGAAAATCGGTATATAGAAGTCCTCGAAAAGGTCAGGGCGCACACTGCGCTGCCTATAGGCGTAAAAATATCGACGCATTTTTCCTCGGTGGGCCATGTCATCTCGCGATTGCAACAGAATGGCGCCGATGGTGTGTCATTATTTAATCGTTTCTATCAGCCGGATATCGACCTGGAAGGTTTACAGGTCAAGCCCGTTGTCTATCTTTCAAGCTCCAGCGAATCCCTGGAAAGAATCCGCTGGCTGGCCTTACTCTATGGCCAGGTTGGCGTGGATCTGGCCGCGACAGGCGGTTTCCATCGCGCCGAAGATGTTATCAAGGCAATCCTTGCCGGGGCCGATGCGGTTTGCCTGTGCAGTGTACTACTCAAACAGGGCGTAGGCGCCCTGGGTACAATCCTCCGGGACATGCAAGACTGGATGGAAGAGCGCGAGTATGTCTCTATTGAGCAGATGAAGGGCAGCGTTTGTCAGCACCACGCCATAAACCCCGTGGCTTATGAGCATGCCAATTACCTGGCGGTGCTGGATAGCTGGTTAATCGCCGAAGTCGACTAGGCGGATCTATACCGAGCACAGGGCTTAGCGCGCGTGATTTTTACTTACAGTAATCTCATTCACTGGCCAGTGATTGCTATATCGGTGAGTGAAATCGGCTTAGTGAAGACTTCACCAGTCAGGGCACATCCAAAAAAATTGTGCCCTCAGGGCGTAGGTGGCCTATGTCGGCAGACGATCACCACTCTAGAAACCACGTCGAATAACCTTCAGGGTGAATGTTTACATCTGCAATATCAGAACAATTGTGCTACATCATAAAAGATATGTTGTAGCACTTGTAAGGTGAAACTACTGGCAAGCAATGCTCAAGGTTTATGCAGATTGGATGGGTATAGAGCCGGGCGTTTCTGGGCGTTCAAGGGGGGGGTGTATGAATAATATCTGGATATTAACGGGCGAAAGCAGTCGTGCGACTATCTACACAATGGCGACACATACGGCGGATCTGGAGGAAGTTCAGTGCTTTTCAAATACTGCCGCACGGCAGCACGAGCAGGACTTGACATCGGATCTGCCGGGTAAGGGTTTTGATGGCAAAGGCGGAGGGCAGCACGGACTCACTTCAAAGGGGAGCAAAAAAGACAGTGAGACCCTGAATTTTGCCAAAACACTCTGCGATACGCTTGAAGATGGTCGCTTGCAGGGCCAGTATAAAGAGCTGGTACTTTGTGCGAGCCCACATTTTCTGGGGGTGATTCGGCAAAATATCACCGTATCCACCAGGCACTGCGTCGTCGCCGAAATCGATAAGAACTTGGTGAAAGCGTCAACCGAGGAAATCCGGCGACAGGTGCACGACAAGCTATTCAGTTGATTCTTAATGCTCGCGCAGATGGTTTAGTGAAAGGGTTATTCTGGGAGCTAATGTTTGGTCTTTGTGAGCTGCAGTTGACCGCCCGCACCTGAGGATAAAGTTGGCCGCGTCTGAGGATAAAAAAGGCAACGATCCCGATCGGCATAGGCACGCTATGCGCCCGGTTAAGGCGCTGTTGGAGCAGGAAGCCCAGGTAGAAAGTCAAATTATCAGTCTCTTAGCTCAGCCTGAAGGATCACCTCCATCGCTGTTAATTCCCTCTTTAACTGATGGCCAGACTCAGCAAAAGTAAGGCTTAGGAGATAGTGCGTTTGGAGTCTTCTGTTATCGATCTTGAGACCAAGGTCCAATTTCTCAGTCAGGCGGGTAGTTACCCGGAGCCGACGACAAACGTCGATATCATAAGCACCCACATGTCCTGCGTGTTCCTGACGGATGACTTCGTTTATAAATTAAAGAAACCGATACAACTGAGCTTCCTGGATTTCAGATCCCTGGATAGGCGCAGGCACTATTGCGAAGAATCTTTTCGTTTGAACAAGCGTCTGGCAAAAGATGTTTGTTTGGGTGTTGTCCCGTTAACTCTGGATACTCAGGGTTCGTTACACATTGCTGGAGATGGAGCAGCGGTAGAATGGCTGGAAAAAATGCGTCGATTGCCTGATGAATTGATGCTAAATCGTGCCATTAAAGAGGCTGCAGTCAGTACCGATGACATCCGGCGCTTTATGGCAGTTCTTATTGGCTTCTATGGTAGCGCTAAGCCTGTCAAGATTACCGCACAGGCATATCGACAACGTTTTATCGTGGATATTGAGGCCAACTTTCAAGTCTTGCGAGATCGAATTTATGGCTTACCAGAAGAGCAGTTAAAGAGACTTAGCACTGCACTGTCGGGCTTTGTGAAAGACCAGGCACCGTTGTTCGATGCTCGTGTGGGCGCGCAACGCGTTGTCGAAGCCCATGGTGATTTGCGTCCGGAGCATGTTTGCCTGTTACGCCAGCCGGTATTTATAGATTGCCTGGAATTTGATCCTGAATTAAGGGTGCTGGATTGTGTCGATGAGCTGGCTTTCCTGGCCATGGAATGCGAACGGGCTGGCGCGGAATTTATCGGTGAGGTAATGTTTGAGGCTTATACGACAAGTACTGAGGACACACCGCCTTCAGCCTTGATCGCTTTTTACAAGGCCCATCGGGCGGTAGTGCGCGGCAAATTGTCGGCTTGGCATATTCTGGATTATCCTGCTGTGGAGCATCCCTCCTGGATTCAGCAGGCAAAAACTTATCTCAATCTGGCCGAGGCCTATATCAGAGAATTCTGAGACCAGGGAATCCTGAGCGAGCACAAGGTTATTTTGAGGGCCCTATGTTTCCAGAAGATCGACTAGCGAGCCATCCGTATGGATGCACCTGATGGCTTCAGCAAACAGGGGGGCAGACTCCAGGGTCACTAATTTGGCGCGAACGGCGCTGGAGCTTATGCGGGAGGCGGGAATGCTGTCCGTGATGACCAGCTTGTCCAGTGCCGAGTCCGCCAGAACGGTGTCTGCCCCTTCGGCAAAAGCGCCGTGGGAGGCAGCACAGTAAACTTTCATTGCGCCGGCTGCTCGACATGCCTGTGCCGCTCGCACAATCGTGGTGCCGCTGCTGATTAAGTCATCGATGATGATCACGAATTTACCGGATACTTCGCCTACCAGAGCGCCCCCGGACAGCACACCGGCACTGCGATGCTTTTCCACAAAGGCGCTAGCCACTGGCCGGTTGAGATGTTTTTCCATGGCCAGTCGAAGCGCTTCTGCCCGTTTAACGCCGCCAATATCAGGTGACATGATAACCAGATCAGCGTCGTCCGTGATGTCGACGAAATAGTTTGCAAATAGCGATTTTGCTTCAAGGTGATCGGTGCAGATTCGAAAAGCATTTTGGTACGCCGCCAGGTTGTGTACGTCCAGGGTCAGAACGCGATTGACGCCCATCGCCTCGAACATGCTGGCAAGGTAGCGTGTGGCGACTGGATCCCTTGGTTTGGATTTCTGGTCCTTGCGAGCGTAACAAAGGTAGGGCAGTACTGCGGTGACGCGGCCAGCGGAAGCGTCACGTAAGGCACCGAGGAAAAACAGCAGGCGAATCAACTTGTCGTTAACGCTGTGCAGGTCATCTCCGTACAGGGATTGAATAACGAAAACATCCCGTCCGCGCACGTTTTCCAGAGGCCGGGATTTGTGCTCACCATCTTCAAATTCGCGCTCTTCGTGGAGCCCGAGCTTTACTTCAAGTGCTCTGGCTACTTGCTCGCCGATATCCCTACTGGTGTTTAGCGCGAAGACACTTAGCTTCATAATTTATCTCAGGCTATTGAGTGAATGTGTTGAGTTGTCATTAAGAGCCGACTGCTTCCGGAGTTATCAGCCAAGGTATTTCCGGAACCAGTCGCAGGCGATAGCTGCCACGGCCTCCAGTGTGCCGCTTTCTTCGAACAAATGACTCGCCCCGGGAATAATCTTAATCAGGTGTTCTGCCGACAATTGGCTAGCAGCGTCTTCATTCATTTTAATTACCTGGCCATCCAGCTCACCGACGATCAACAGGGTCGGCGCTTTCACTCGGGATAATTCTGACGCCAGGTCAGGTCGCCCTCCACGGGATACGACCGCTTCAACGGTGCTCTGCCGTTGAGCTGCGGCGTTCAGCGCAGCGGCAGAGCCCGTGCTTGCGCCAAACAGGCCGATTGGCAAAGCTTGAGTTTGGTGCTGTGATCCCACCCAGTCAATGGCACCGATTAGACGTTGACTCAATAGCTCGATATCGAAGCGCAAAGCCCTTGTCTGTTCGTCGATAAGATTTTCTTGTGCCGTCAGGAGGTCAAAAAGCAAGGTAGCCAGGCCGCCTTCGTTGAGCCTTTCAGCAACAAATTGGTTGCGCGGGCTGAAGCGGCTACTGCCACTGCCATGGGCGAACAAGACAATACCCATAGCTTGTTTCGGTAGGGTAAGCATGCCAGCTAATTGTGCGTTTTTTGTTTCGATGATCACCTGGTCGGTGTGAGAATGGCCTTGCATATTTACTTGCCTCCACCGTGGCCGCCTGTCACGATTTATTCGCTTGTTCAGTTTTATTTGGTGTATGTCTGCAATGCCGTCTGTCTGCAATATGGAAAGCTATCAGGAAGCTTGTCTGGCTCGTGCGAGTATATCGCGCACTTCATGGTCGGAAACCTGAGTAAAATCCTGGTACCAATAACCGATAGCCAAAAATGGCTCAGGGCAGTACAGGCAGATGACCTCGTCTGCTTCACGGCGCAACAAGGCTATAATTTCGGCTGGTGCGACCGGGAGGGCAATGACAATCCGACCTGGGTTTTGTGTGCGTAGCAATGACACGGCGGCTCGCATAGTCGCGCCTGTGGCCACGCCATCATCAACCAGAATAATGGTCTTACCCTGGATTTCCGGACGTACTTGATCCCCTCTATAGATTTGCTCCCGCCGTGCCAATTCCTGTTCCTCTTCACGCTGAACCCTTTCAATGTCCTCATTGGTAATTTGCAGTGACTTGATAATTTCCCTGTTCAGTACTTTCGTCCCATCACTGGCGATTGCACCCATGGCTAATTCTCTTTGGCCGGGTGCTCCCAGCTTGCGGACCAGGACAAGATCCAGCGGAGCGCCAAGTGCGCTGGCTACCTCATAGGCTACCGGTACGCCACCCCGCGGTAGAGCAAGTACTAGTATGTTCTTCTGGTCGCGATAAGCAGCCAGTGCGTCAGCCAGTGCTCGACCGGCGACAGCGCGATTTGTAAGTGGGAGTTTCATGGTTGATCCTTATCCTTTACTCGCTTGCAGCATAGCTTGATTCAAGGTTTATCCTTGTGACCATCGTCAATAGGATAAGCCTGTCGGTCACAACAGGTACGTACTGACAGAAATTTCAGCGGCTGTGGTGGTGGGTAAGTGAAGCTGTGACCCGGTCTCGGCACTTCAGCAGGAGCGCATGTTGGGAACGGAATTTGTTATACTTAAAAGCGATAAATTCACAACTTACAACGGCTTCTTATTGGAGACTCTAACCCTTAATCTCGCGGTATCTTAGATGAAACCCGTAGAGCCAGGCGAAGTACTCTGCGATGAGAACTCGCATGTGTTGAATCTGGTTCGCAACATGTCGCGAGTCTCAATGAAAGGATCGATTTAATGTCGACTAGCTTTAGCGTCAAGGTCAATCCTGACTGGACAGCGTATTTCAAAGAGAATTATTACCGAATTATTGATGAGAATGTGGGGGGTAACCCCAGTGGCGAAACGTGGAGCCGGTATAAATTAATGCCCTTGGCAGGGGGCAATCGTTAACTTGAACGAAAAACCAGAAATTGTAAGAACCCATGCTCTCACAGTAGTCGATATGGGTATAGATACCCATCAGGAGCCACTCGTTTATATGCGCGAAGATTCCCACGTCTGCCGCGCCGAAGGCTTCAATGCCAGTTCTCGCGTTCAGCTAAAAGTTAACGGTAAACAGCTTGTTGCGACGCTGAATATTGTCGATAACGCCACCTTGCCGTCTGATCATGTTGGCCTGTCACGCATTGGCATTAAGCGCCTGGAGGTAGCCGATGGAGATCGGGTATTTGTTAATCATGCGCCTGTGGTGGTGTCGTTCAGTGCGGTGCGTAAAAAAGTTTACGGCCACACACTGAGCGACAGTGAGATTCAATCTATTATTACTGACATAAGTGAGCACCGGTACAGTGATGTAGAGATTGGTAGTTTTCTTAGTGTTTGTGCCGGGCGGCGTCTTGGCCTCGATGAAATTATTGGTCTTACTCAGGCTATGGTAGCCGCAGGGAAGCGTTTGAGCTGGGCAAACAGCGATAGAGTGTTTGATAAACACTGCATCGGTGGTCTACCTGGTAACCGTACTACACCCTTGGTTGTGGCCATTGTCAGCGCGGCTGGTCTGATAATTCCAAAAACATCTTCTCGGGCTATTACTTCCCCTGCCGGCACCGCAGATACCATGGAGACCCTTACCGAGGTCAATCTGCCGGTCAAAGATATTCAACGAGTTGTCAGTGAAACGGGAGCTTGCCTGGCGTGGGGTGGGGCAGTGAATTTGAGTCCTGCGGACGATTTATTGATCCGCATTGAGCGCGCTTTAAATCTGGATGGTGAAGGCCAGCTCATTGCTTCGGTGTTATCAAAAAAAATCGCCGCCGGATCCACCCACGTGATTGTCGACATTCCGGTTGGGCCTACGGCCAAGGTGCGCAGCAAGGCCGATGCTGAATATCTGGCGGGGCTGTTTGTTCAGGTAGGCAAGGCATGCGGGATTCAGGTGAGATGCATCATCACCGATGGCAGCTGTCCTATTGGCGCTGGAATTGGTCCGGTGGAAGAAGCTAGGGATATCTTAGCGGTGCTAAGGCAGGAGCCGGGCGCGCCACAGGACTTACGCCGCCGTGCTTTGATGCTGTCGGCGCATCTTTTCGACTTTGCGCAAGGGGGTGGCCTGGATAAGGCTACCGATAAAGCCAGGGGAATACTTGAGAGCGGTGCGGCGTGGCAGCAATTTGAACGCCTGCTACAGGCTCAAGGTGGCATGAAAACCTTGCCGCAGGCTAGATACCATAAGACTCAAACAAGTGACAGGAAGGGTATTATCGCGTCGATAGATAACCGAAAATTAGCGCGTCTGGCAAAACTTGCCGGTGCCCCTTCTGACCCTGCCGCAGGCCTACGCTTGCATGTCAATGTAGGCAGCCACCTTGTCACTGGCGACGAGGTGTTTACGCTTTACACTGAGAGCATTGGTGAGCAGGACTATGCCTTAAATTATTACCGGGATAATCCTGATATATTTGTAACAGGAGAGGACGGCTGAATACTGTATCGGCGAATGGACCGATTGTTTTTTCGCTGGAGTCCCACCCCTTGGCGCTCTCTTTGTGCGAAAAAATGGCCTTTGAGCAGGGCAAGACTCATAGCCGTTTGTTCCCTGACGGCGAAACCTATTTACGTATCGATACGCCTGTTCAAAATAGACACTGCGTCGTACTCGCTGACTTATCTCACCCGGATGACAAGTACTTACCTTTGGTGTTTTTACTGGCAACCCTGCGTGAATTTGGCGCTGCTTCGGTGGGTCTGGTCGCGCCCTATTTAAGTTATATGCGACAGGATCGACGTTTTATTGAAGGGGAGGCGCTTACCTCACGTATTTTTGCCCGGCTGTTATCGGCGCAAATTGACTGGTTGGTGACGGTTGATCCGCATTTGCACCGTTATCACTCCCTGAATGAAATCTATTCTGTCCCCACTCGAGTTGTCCAGGGCGCGCCCTTGCTAGCGGATTGGCTAAAAGGGCAGACTAATCTACTATTGGTTGGGCCAGATGCTGAAAGTGAACAGTGGCTGGCAGAGATTGCAGCCCTCAGTGGGCACCCTTTCGTGATTGGCAGCAAGACGCGACACGGTGATCGGGATGTCGTGGTCACCTTGCCAGATTTAACTCGGTTTTATCATCATGTAGCGGTCATTATTGATGATGTGATCTCCAGCGGGCAGACCATTTTAAAATGCATTTCGGCACTGCGCTTAAAAGGCATTCAAGGGATAAAGTGTGCCGGTGTACACGGTATTTTTGCTGATGGTATTGACGCTCAATTAATGAGTGCAGGGCTCGACGAACTGGTGACCACTAATACGATTGTTCACCGTTCCAATGCACTGGATATTACCGACTTACTGATATCGCCCATTGGTGAATGTATTAGGCTCCATGAGACTTTGGCATGAGAATTATTTTCCTTGGCGGGGCGGAAACTGTCACCGGATCCAAGTTTCTGGTAGAAACTGAGACAAGCCGCGTATTGGTCGATTGCGGTTTGTTTCAGGGTTACAAATGGCTGAGAGAAAGAAACTGGCAGGCCCCGCCTCTCGATATCAGCAACCTTGACGCCATCATTCTAAGCCATGCGCATCTGGATCATTCCGGTTACATCCCCTTGCTTTACAAACATGGTTTTCGTGGCCCTGTGTATACCCATCACGCGACCAGAGCGCTCTGTCATATTTTGCTTCCCGATAGTGGTCATATTCAGGAAGAGGATGCCAGGTTCTACGCGAGGCATAAGCTCAGTAAACATGCGCATCCGGAACCACTTTATGACCGCGCCACAGCTGAAGCCAGCATGGCTCTTTTTGAGGCAGTCAACTTTGCGGAGACTGTCACCGTCGGCGATATAAAATTTCGTTTGCAAGAGGCTGGGCATATTCTTGGTGCAGCTAGTATTATTCTTGAGGCGGAAGGTAAGCGAATAGGATTTTCAGGTGATGTGGGGCGCCCCGATGACATTTTTATGCGTCCGCCTCAACCGCTGCCAGAGCTGGATTTATTATTACTTGAATCCACTTATGGGAATCGCCGTCATGACAAACAGGATCCGTTCGAGCAGCTCGCGGACGTGGTTAATACAACAGCGCAAAAAGGCGGCACTTTGTTGATCCCTAGCTTCGCCGTAGGCCGTGCGCAGACTGTGCAGCACATGCTGACTACGCTGATGAACGACGAGCGTATTGCCCTGATGCCCGTCTACCTCGACAGCCCAATGGCGATTGATGTGTCGGACATTTATTGTCGCTATACCGATTACCACCGCCTGAGCCATGACCAGTGCCGTGCGATGTGTGACAAAATAAAATTCACGCGCAGTGTTGACGAATCCAAGGCGCTCGAAGATCAACGTTTTCCACACATTATAATTGCTGGCAGCGGCATGGCCACCGGCGGCAGGATTCTGCATCACCTGAAACGCCTGTTGAGTGATCATCGCACCACAGTTCTGTTTACCGGCTATCAGGCTGGTGGAACTCGTGGTGCAAAAATGCAGCAAGGTGTTGAGAGCGTTAAAATACATGGTCAGTGGATCCCCAATCGCGCACGCATTGAAGTTTTGCACGGCTTATCGGGGCATGGGGATTACGTGGATCTGGAGCAGTGGTTACAGCAGTCCGAACTTTCTGAGCATACGCCAATTCAATTAATTCACGGCGATCCAGATGCCCTTGAGGGCATGCGGGATCATTTGCGGCGTACTACTAGCTTTGATGTGAATATCGCTGGATACCGAAACATACTTAGAATTTAGAGGGAGGCTCTAAAAGTCGAAAAATTTAAAAGATGCCCTGAGTAAGGTTCGAGAATTTATCAGTACCCTATTACTTATAATCACCGTTTATTCGCACCACTGTCTCGGTGTTGATGAAAGCGAAAGAGGAAAACTTTTGCCCAAATATCTTGCTGATCACGGGCAGGTGATTAACTCCAGGCAGTTAGTAGTTAAGTAGTGTCGGCTTTTGTGGAATTCTTTATGCAAACCACCAGCACTATCTACTGTGTCAGCTTGGCGGCGGCGTAGAAATATAACGATAGCGAATAAGCCCAGCTTTTTCTTCCATGGCCACGTGACCACCTGCTTCAAGAATATCGCAATGACCAAGAATTTCTGACATCACCGGAACCATTTGCTCCTGCCAGGCTTTTGGAAAAAGTTCTTTTGCGATCTCCATTGGATTCATCCAGCCGCCTTTTTCGAGGATGCGGCTGATTTTTAATAAGCGTCGGTCAGTTGACAGGTTATACGAGTTGATTAGATCACAGTGATCCAGAATAGGCTCGCCGTGGGAAGGATAGGTCACTCGTGCTGGATAGGGTGCGACTTTGGCTAACGAGGCCTGGTACTGGATAAGCGACGGCGGTCTGGCTTCTTCGCCGTAAGGGATTTGTAACAGGCAGACTGGTGTAATGTGAGGCAGTAAATGATCACCGGAAAATATCACCTTTGATTCTGCTTGCCAGTAAATGACTTCATCCGGGCAATGACCGGGCGTATGTACTGTCTCCAGGTTGAAACCGGGAATGTCGATTTGCTCGCCATCTTTGAGTAGATGCGTTGGCTCCATGGCCTCATAGGTGCTGGCAAAACCAGCGCGTCGGGCCAGGGCTTTATCCACCAGTTCTTGATCAACCCCCCAGAGCGAATAAAAATAAAGCTCCTTTTCAAGCCGATCGGGTGGCGGTTGCATGCGTTCAACGGTCATCCACAGGTTTTCGTGGGCCCAGAGTTCACAGCCTGAGGCTTTATGGATGCGATGGGCCTGACCATAATGATCGGTATGTCCGTGGGTGAGAATGATTTTGGTGATGTCTTCGACGTGGTAATCGAGCTGCTTGAGACCATCATTAAGCGACTGCCAGGCTTCGTCTGAGCGGACACCGGTGTCAATGAGGATGAGTTCATCGGAATTGTCTTCCGGAAAAATAAGGTAGCTATTTATATCCCCAAGTCCGGGGAATCCGGACGGCGTTGGTATACGACCGACTCTAGTAGAGCTTTCTTTGGCGCTGAAACGTCGAACATCGACTTCTTCTGTGGTCATTAATCCTCTTTTGTGACCACTGTCGAGTCACGAGCTGATGTATATCAGCTCCCTATAATGGCTAAGTTTCGAACAATAAGGAAGACTTGCTTCAATAATTTAGCAAGATGAAGCCATATTCTCGCAGCACAGGGCCGGGGTTATGGTTCAGATTCCCGCATTGCGACCAGGCGGCCTGCGATGACTTCAATGAGTAAGAAAATACCCTGGCGCAGGTTATACTTGGCTGTGGTAGCGGGGTGCGTCTCCGTCTATCTTGTCTTTTCAGGAACCGCTTATGGCAAAGATACATGTGCAACGTGACCACCAGCTGAGCCTTGGCGACATCCGGGCTAAGGCCAGCGATCTGGCGGAGCAGCTGGCGGGCAGGTTCGGCGGTAAATATCAGTGGCAGGGCGATAATCTTCACTATAAACGCTCAGGTGTGAATGCCTGTATCGCCTGTACGGAGCAAGATATTATTGTCGATATTTCCTTGAAGGGACTTATGGTATCAGCGCTGCGGGGTACCATTGAATCTGAGGTGAAAAATACCTTGAGTAAGCATTTGTCCTAATCGCCAGGGCTTCGGTTTTATAGAGCTTTTTACAAACCTCATAAGTGCCGTATAAAGCTGCTATCCAGTTTATCCAAAGATGGGCGGCCGGATAAAATCATCGCCCGTTCAATTTCATTTTTGAGTAACTCCAGCACCCGCTCGACGCCCGCCTGGCCACCTGCGGCCAGGCCGTAAAGATAAGGACGGCCCATCATGCAGGCCGTGGCACCCATGGCCAGGGCTTTGAGCACGTGGGTACCACGGCGCACACCGCCATCGAGAATGATATCCATTTTGCCACCTACGGCATTGGCAATATCAGCCACCAGTTCGATGGGGGGGGGACAGTGTCTAGTTGGCGGCCGCCGTGATTTGAAATGATCACGGCAGTGGCACCAATATCCAGGGCGCGACGTGCATCTTCCACTGTCATAATACCTTTGATGGCAAAAGGCCCCTGCCAGCGTTGGGCGATTTGTTCGGCTGCTCGCCAGTTTAGAGCACGGTCAAACTGGCCGTTAATATAGCTTCCTAAAGAGCTGACTTTGGAGCTGCCTTCGTCGATATGGTGTGAAAGGTTGGCCATCTCTAAGGCTGGGCTGGTGAAATAGCGATAGCACCAGCTGGGTCGAGCGGCAAAGCCCATCAAACTATTGAGTGTCGGTTTAGGGGGGATGGTCATCCCAGTTCGCAGGTCTCGTTCGCGGTTGCCCTGGACGACAGTATCAACCGTCAGGCACAGGGCATCGTATTTGGCTAGTCGGCAGCGATCGATCAATTCTTCATTAATGGCGGGATCACGCAGCACATAAAGCTGAAACATTTTCGGGCCGCGAGTGGCAGCGGCGACATCTTCTATGGTAGTGGTCGATAGCGTGGATAGGGAATACAGGGTGTTGAATTTGTCAGCGGCTCTAGCCACGGCACGTTCGCCATGATGATGAAAGAATCGGGTCATTCCTGTGGGCGCCAGCAATACCGGCCAGTCTACGGTGCAGCCCAGGACGGTGGTTTGCATATTGATCTGCGTTACATCTTCCAGCACGCGGGGCAGGATTTGATAATCATTAAAAGCCTCGGTGTTGCGGTGACGGGTGATTTCGTCATCGGCTCCGCCTTCGATATAGTGATACAGCGGTGAGGGCAGTTTGGCTTTTGCCTTGCTGTTAAAATCTTCAAGGTTAAAACAACGCTTGATCGAGGATAATGACATAGTGACCATTCTTGCCGGTTGCGAAAGGCTTATCTTAGTGAATTTGTTCGGGTAATGGCAGTTGCCTCCAGCGAAGAGAAGAAAAAAGGCAAAGTAATGAAAAAAGGTTTCGAGAATAAATCAACGGTAGCCCAAATTCGTGAACGTTTTAACGATGATGTCGAACGCTTCTCGAATCTGGAAACCGGGCAGACTTCAACGGTGGATGCTTCTTTGGTGATGGAGTTGCTGACCAGTGCCGCGGCTTCGAGCAACAATAAAATTAGCCACGTATTAGATATCGGCTGTGGTGCCGGTAACAATACTTTGCGGCTGTTGGAAAAGGTGGGGCCCTTTGACTGTGATCTACTCGATCTCAGCGAAGCTATGCTGACCCGTGCTAAAACGCGAGTAGAGGCAGTCAACACGGGCCGAGTTGCGCTTTATCAAGGAGATTTCCGCGATGCCGACTTACCCACGGATCATTACGACGTGATTATCGCAGCAGCAGTTTTACATCATTTGCGTGATGACGACGACTGGCTGCGAACCTTCGAGAAAATTTACGCCATTACCGCGCCCGGTGGCAGCGTCTGGATCAGCGATCTGGTCAGTCATGAAACCGAAGCTGTGCAAGGGATGATGTGGCAGCGTTATGGGGACTACTTAACTGGCCTTGATAGCGAAGCCTATAAAACAAAGGTCTTTGACTATATTGAAAAGGAAGACTCGCCCAGGCCAGTGACCTATCAGCTTGATTTACTCCGCAAGGTGGGTTTTGAACAGGTCGAATTACTCCATAAAAATAGCTGTTTTGCAGCGTTTGGCGCGATAAAGGCATAAATATGATTATGATTCGCGGGGTATCCTTTAGCCGTTATTTTACGTTGTGTCTTGCCGCTTTATTACTGGCTTTAATGCTGGCTGGCTGTGGAAATTCTGCCAAACTCAGCCCCCTACCCGAAGATGCAACGGTGCTGGCTTTTGGCGATAGCTTAACGGTTGGCGTAGGTGTTGAGCCGATAAACAGTTATCCAGCCGTGCTGGCTAAACACATCAATATTAATGTGATTAACGCGGGCGTATCGGGGGAGGTCACCGCTGACGGTAAGCTGAGGCTAAAAGATTTATTGACCGAGTTTACCCCTGGCCTGGTGATTATCTGTCATGGCGGCAATGATTTTTTGCACCGTTTCTCAATGGCTGAGACGGAAACTAATTTGCGGGAGATGATATCCCATGCTCAATCATTGGATGTGGAGGTCTTGCTAATCGGCGTACCGAAACCTGGTATTTGGGGACGGGCTCCAGATTTGTATAAACGCCTGGCCAGGGAATTTAAAGTGCCGCTCGACGATCAGACCCTGGGTGAATTAGAAACCGATCAGAGCATGAAATCCGACCCCGTGCATTTTAATAAACAGGGTTATCAGAAAATGGCGGAGGCGGTCGTGGCTTTATTGGCCGAAGCTGGGGCGGTGTCCGCTTCCCCGGTTAATTAACAGAGCCAGATTCCGGGGATCAAAGCAAGGACCGCTGTCCACCATCAATGACTAAGGTCTCACCGGTAACAAAACCCGCTTTAGCGGTCGCAAGAAAAGCCACAAAATTGCCAATTTCCTCAGCCTCTCCAAAGCGCTTCATCGGAATACGAGACACCACCAGTTTTTCCACCTCGGTACCACCAAAGGCATCGGCGACCATGTCGGTGCGGACAAAACCCGGTGCTACGCCAATTACCCGAATACCGTCTTTTATCCACTCTCTAGCCAGGGCTCGAGTCATACCTTCGAGGCCAGCCTTTGAGGTGCAATAGGGTGAGTTGTTGGCGACACCCTGTGAGGCGTATACGGAGCTGATATTAATGATGACGCCACCGCCATGTTCCTTCATCACCGGTTGTACAGCGCGAGAAAGGACATAAGGTGCGACAAGATTAACCTCTAAAACCTCACGAAAACGCTGTGGCGAAATTTTGCTTGCCGGAGCACCCTCGGTAATTCCTGCATTATTGACCAACACATCAACGCTGCCATGCTCGGCTACAACCTCGCGAACCAGGTTTTCGAGGTCATCATCGGAGCTAACGTCGCCGGTGTGCACGCTGGCCTTGCCGCCTGCGGATTCTATCAATGCAGCGGTTTGTTCCAGCTTCTCACGGTCTCTGGCAAAACAGGCGACGGCAAAACCCTCTTCGGCTAATGCCTGAGCAATAGCTCGGCCAATGCCTCGGCTTGCGCCGGTTACTAATGCAGTTTTGTTCATGGTTTCCCGTTTCCCGTTTCCTGTGTATAGAGCCGTGCTGACACTGTTATCGCTGAAGGTTGAGTTTTGCTTGAAAAATCGCTCCGATTAACCGCTACTGTTAAGCGACATTGTCGGGTATAACTTCTTGAACAAGAATGCCTTTGTCAACAAGTGCGGCAATTTTATCAGCGTCCATACCCAGTAGTTTGCCGAGGATCTGGTCAGTGTGTTCTCCGAGATAGGGGGCATCCAGGGGTAGATCGTTTTCGTAAGCTGAGAATCTCAGTGGCATACCTGGCATTTGAAATTCACCTGCTCCGCGATCGCTGATGGTGCGCACGGTGCCTCTCTCTAGCATATGAGGGTGATGTAGCACCTGGTCGATGGACAAAATGGGTGCGACCGGAATATGGCTCTCGCCAAGAATTCTAATGATTTCCTCGTCGCTTTCCTGCGCCTGTAACCAGCCTTCAATAATAGGTGTCAGCACTTCACGGTTGGCTGCGCGCAGGCCATCGTCAGCAAAGCGAGGATCTTCCATCAGCTCTGGCATATTCATTACCTCACACAGGTTTTTCCAGCGCGCAAGTATGGCAATTAAAACGATGTAGCCATCTTTGCTCTTAAAAATGCCGAGGGGGCCGACTGCGCCGTGATGTCGGCCCGGTAGGATCGGATTGTGTTCCCCCTTGGTGGCGCTGACCATGCCGACATTCATTTCGTGACAATGGAAGTAACAATCGAGCAGGGAAACATCAATAAACTGGCCTGAGCCGCCGGTTGCGCGATGATAAAGCGCGGCATTGATGGCTGCCAGGGCGTGGGCCGCAGTCATGGTGTCGCCAACAGCTGCCTGGGGGATGTAAGGGCCATTTTCCTGGTCGCCAATCATATTGGTGACACCGGCATAGGCCTGGCCGATATAGTCGTAACCAGGCAGGGTCGATAGCGGTCCCTCCTGGCCAAAGGTGGAGATCGAGCACATGATGCATTGGGGGTTGAGTTCCTGAACTTTATCCCAGGTCAGACCCAGTCTGCCGATGGCACCGGGTGCAAAATTTTCGATAACGACATCCACCTCTTTGACCAGGTCATAGACGATTTGCTTGCCTTCGTCGGTTCGCATATCAACGCAAATGCTCTTTTTGCCGCGATTTTGTTGAATAAAATAGACGCTGCGGTCGTTGATCTTCATGCCAATAGCGCGAATTTGTTCACCCAGGGGGGCGAGTTCGAGCTTGATGATTTCGGCACCCATTTCGGCCATCATTTTGGTGCAGCCAGGGCCAGCGACATGTTGGGTAAAGTCGAGCACACGGATGCCATCGAGTACGTGTTTTTTATTCATGAGAATGATCCTTCCTTATAGTTGTGGTCTTAGATTTTGGTTTTTGCCTGTCAGCCTGAGGAGGTGACGGTCGCCCCGTTATGCCGACGGATCATAGTGATTTACTGAGGGGGAGACAATGGAAGTGGGGTAATTACTGCCCGTGTTTCTGGTCATGTTTGGAAGGCCACCGCAAGTTTTCGACGATATGGACTAGACAGCCGCAGCAGGATTTCGCTAAAAACACCCAAGTGATTGTGTGCCCTCTGCAGATCGATAGTGCACTGATCTTTTCTTTTGACGGCAATGATCAACAAAGATTGGAGTTGTTGCGTTGCCGGTGGCCTAAAGAGTTGTGCTGGAGGAAAAGATGTTCGAAGTCAGCCTGTTCGAGAGGTTTGCTAATATAATAGCCTTGAATGTAGTCACAGCCGATCTTTTTAAGGTGATCAAGTGTGTTTTTATCTTCTACCCCTTCGGCGGTAACTTTGAGGCCGAGGCTGTGCACCATCTCAATGGTCGAATTAACGATGACATTATCGTTTTGATTGTCTAGAAGCTGAGTGACAAAAGAGCGGTCAATTTTAATTTCACTGACCGGTAACTGTTTAATGTAGGCCATTGAAGAATAACCAATACCGTAATCGTCGATAACCAGTTTAAATCCCATGGCACTGAGGTTTTGGAGAATATTAAGCGACAATTCTGGCTTGGCCATCATCTCGGTTTCAGTGATTTCCAGATGGATATAGCTGGGGTCGATATTTCTTGCGGTGAGTAGTTGTTTTACGCGCTGGCTAAATTGTCGATATTGAATATCTCTGACGGACAAATTGACGGCAATAGTGACGTCGATTTCGAGGGCTTGCCATTCCTCCACCTGGCGCATCGCTTCGGAGAGACCCCACAGCGTGAGTTCGCCAATATTACCGCTGCGTTCGGCGAGTTCAATAAATTCATCTGGAAAAACTTTGCCTCGATCAGGGTGGTTCCAGCGAACCAGGGCTTCACAGCCGGTAATCAGGCCGCTAGCGAGATCAAGTTTCGGCTGATATTGGAAGAAAAATTCGCCTTTTTTTAGGCCCTGGCGCAGCTCCCCCATTAATGACAGCATTTCGGGTTTATAAGGGTCACTTCGTTTATCGTAGGTTGCAAAGCGCAGAGGATGATGTCGCGCCTCGTCTAGTGCTGTTTCGGCTTTTCTAAGGAGCGTTCTGCTGTCGTCACCGTGTGCGGGGTAGTTGGCAACGCCCATATAGATTTCGGTGTCGACATTGTCTTCGTCGATTTCAAAGGGTTTGTCCATCCCGGTTATGACCCGCTGTGCGACGTTTTCCATTTCATCAATGCTGGTATCCAGCAAGACGATTACGAAGGATTTGCCGGTTAATCGGGCGATAAGGTCGCTGCTTTTAATCAGAGATTTGAGTCGTTTGGAAAAATCGACAATTAATTTGTCGCCTTTTTCATGGCCGAGGATATTGTTGATTTCTGAAAAATGGGCGATGTCGACGAGCATTGTCGAGAATTGCTGTTCGGTATCAATCCAGGCGGTCAGCTTCTTTTCGAGGAAATCTCGGTTCGCTAATCCGGTCGCCAGGTCGTGGGTGAGCCGGTATTCGGTTTCTTTTGAGCGTGACTCTAAGCTTTCCATCATCAGGTTCAATGCCTGGCCGAGACGTCCTATTTCATTGCGTTCGTAAAGCTGGACGCGTTGTTGGTAATTGCCGCTGGCAATTCGAGCCACACTCTCATCAAGGGTGCGAATGGGCGTGGTTACGCTTCTGGCTACATAAAAACAACCGATGGAAGCGATCGCTACACCGAGGAATACTATCAACAATAGAAAGTTGAACAGGGGTTGATTGATTGCCAGGGCGTCATCAATTGAAAAGTAGATGCCGGCAAAAACTTCGGTGTTGTCTGGCAACTCTGCGAGCTTATCTATACTGGCTACAATGTCTTCGTCGAGCAGCTTAGTGGCTACTGGCTCCGTGCTTGCTCTTGAGCGCAGCAGCTTTTCGAAGATGGGATAAACGGCATCAAGCATGGTTGCTGGTGTAGTAGACACATTAATCGCGCTGGATTGTTCGGCGGGCCGGGTTATCAAACTGAGGTTAACCGGGAGTGCAATGTTATTTTTGATGACTTCAAGATTTGCTTCGGTGACCTGTCTGGCCAGACCTATCCATATCACCAAGTCCGCAAGTTGAACTGGGACGAATGAAACGAGATAGGCGTCACTGGTTTCAAGCATAAAGCCACTGGAAAACCCAGTTGAGTTAGCCTGGGTGAGCAACACAGGGTCAAAAAATTGCTGACCCTTTTTAAGTGTGTCACCACTGTCAAAAATAATCTTTTTATTGCTACCTACGACCAGTAGGCGGTCAGTCTGAAGTTCGCCTGGTAAGTTGTTTAGCGTATGGGTAATGATATTCCGGTTGGCAGAGATAATAGACCTAGTGAATTCTGGGTTCCTCAACAACGTGGCCGCTTTATCTACCAGTTCGTCATGTTGTTGCTTGAGCGATAGCTGGAAGTGGATTCGGGCCACCTGCAAGGATTGCTCATTTTGTTGTTTCAAATGACTTTT
>JAHRWI010000048.1 GCA_019090225.1 Porticoccaceae bacterium | reverse complement strand
CTGCTGGACTATTTTGACGCTGCCCTGGCAGATTGCCCCGATGCTATTGCCATTGTCGATTTCCGCACCGAAACCGGTGAAAAAATCACCGTCACCTATCGAGAACTGGATGAATGCTCTCGAAGTATAGCGGTAGCGCTTGCCCATTACGGTATTGAAAAACAGGATGTAGTGTCATTCCAGCTGCCTAACTGGTGGCAATTTGTCGCCATCAATCTCGCTTGTTTACGCATTGGCGCGGTGAGTAATCCCTTGATGCCTATATTCCGTGAGCGGGAGCTGTCCTTTATGGTCGACTTTGCGGAATCAAAAATACTCATTGTGCCTAAGCAGTTTAAAGGTTTTGATCACGAAACTATGATCAACAACATGCGCGATCAACTTCCTCACTTGCAGCATCTTTTTGCAGTGGGTGGCGAGGGCGATAGCAGTTTTGAGGATCACCTGCTCAACCACTCATTACCCCATGATGCAGATGCCCTTTTTCGTGAGCGCGAGCTCAATCCCCTCGACGTGATTTTGCTGATGTACACCTCCGGCACCACCGGCATGCCCAAAGGTGTGATGCATTGTGCTAACACCTTTGTTTACAACGTCCATGAGATGATCAAGCGCTGTGAGCTAAGCCAGGACGATAATGTTTTGATGGGCTCGCCGCTGGCTCATTTAACCGGGTTTATGTACGGCATGTGGATGCCGATGGTACTGAAAACAAAAATGATTCTGCTGGATGTCTGGAACGTCAACACCGGCTGGCAATTAATTGCCGACGAACAGGCTTCCTTCGCTATGGGCGCAACGCCTTTTCTCGCCGATCTTAATAACTCTGATCGTATTGATGAGTGCAATTCGCCCCGATTTCGACTGTTTGTTTGTGGTGGCGCGCCGATTCCTCGTGTGCTGGCCGAGACCGCTGCCGAAAAACTCGACATTCATCTGATGGCGGTGTGGGGCATGAGTGAGTGTGGTGTAGCGACGACGACTAAACTCGGTGATCCCGAAGACAAAGTGTTTGGCACCGATGGCGTGGCGGTGCCTGGCTGTACTGTGAAAATCGTCGATCAAAATCGTCAGCCGGTACCCGCCGGGGTAGAAGGGCTCCTATTGGAGCGAGGTCCAGCCACATTTATTGGTTATCTAAAAAAACCTGAAGCCTACGACGTTGATGAAGACGGGTTTTTTGATACTGGCGATCTCGCCACCATGGACGCAGATGGCTATATTCGTATCACCGGACGCTCCAAGGATATTATTATTCGCGGCGGCGAAAATATTCCCATCGTAGAAGTTGAAAACCTTTTATACACTCATCCCGACGTGGTCGATTGCGCCGTAGTTGCCATGCCCGACGAAAGGCTCGGTGAGCTGGGTTGCTGCTTTGTCACGCTTAAAGAAGGTACAACTATGACTTTTAGCGGGATGATTGAGTTTCTTAAGGAGAATAAGCTGGCCAAAAACTACCTGCCGGAACATCTTGAAATTCTCACTGATATGCCCCGTACCGCCAGTGGTAAAATCCAGAAATTCGAATTGCGGGAATTCGCAAAAACTGTTCGTTAAAACCGTTGACTAAAAATTAGTATTTATCGTTAGCGCTAAGACTTATTCCGACGGGGAATGCCTACCGTCACCATACACTGCGAGGAAAGTTGCATGACCCTGCCCTGGTTATCCGAAGAAGATTTATTTATTAAAGACACCGCCGAACGCTTTGCTAGGGAGCGACTCAAAGACGGCTATCAGGGTCGCTGCAACGACCATCATCTTGACCGCGACCTGCTCAAAGAAATGGGCGCACTGGGCTTGATTGCACCCACCTTTGGCGAAGCCTATGGCGGTATCGGCTCCACCAGCCTGTTATCTGGGGTGATATGCGAAGCTATCGCCTACGCTGACCTGAGCATGAGCTACATGTGTATGACCACACCGCTGATCGGCGGCGTCATAGAAAAATATGGCAACGAAGCCATGAAAGAAGATGTGCTGCCAAAAATGGCTGCCGGTGAGTTGATCGTGCAATTAGGTCTGACCGAACCTCGTGGTGGCTCTGATGCTGCTAATCTCATCGTTAAGGCCGAAAAGAAAGGAGACGTTTACGTCATCAACGGTGAGAAAACATCGATCAGCTATGGCGATCAAGCTGAAATGATGTTGCTCTTTGCCCGCACCGATCAAAACAAACCCGGTGCTCGGGGTGTCTCCGCCTTTCTTGCGCCTCTGGATTTACCCGGTGTTACCTGCACCCATTTTGATGATATCGGCACACGTCCCGTGGGTCGTGGTCAGGTGTTTTTTGATGATGTGGAAATTCCCGCCTCGGCCCTGCTCGGCCAGGAGGGTGAAGGTTTTACCAAGGTGATGGAAGGTTTCGATCTTAGCCGTATGCTTATCGCCCTGCAGTGCCTGGGTACCGCTCAGGCCTCGGTGGATGAAACCTGGCAATATATTCAGGATCGAGAAGCCTTTGGCCGACCCCTGGCCAAGTTTCAGGGTACGACTTTCCCCCTGGCCGAACACGAAGGCAAGATGTCTGCGGTGCGAGCGCTCTGCCATCAGGGCTTGATGATGCGCGATAAAGGCCTGCCTCACACCGGCGAGGCGGCGATGGTCAAATGGATGGGTCCGAAACTGGCCACCGATGTCATTCAAAATTGCATCCTGCTCAATGGTCACTACGGCTACACCACTGAAATGCCCCACCACCAGCGCATGATGGATGTCATGGGCTTACAGATTGGCGACGGCACCGCGCAAATCATGAAGACTATTATTACCCGAGAAAAAATCGGTTCGATTGGTGTAGCGTATAAATAAATAGGCGTGGCTTATAAATAGTCTCTGGGTAAGGTGCTTACAGAGACAGGAGAGGTAAAGGACAGCCTAAAAGCGTAAAAAAGCCGACACATTATGTCGGCTTTTTTATTCGGTTCGGACGACTGCTTTTTAGTTTTTGCTTTAGTTTTTGCTTTAGTTTTTGCTTTAGTTTTGGTTTTAGTTAAGACGGCGAGCGGGACCCCGTCCTCAAATTTTCACGCCCAGGGTTTCAGCGGCCTCAGCCGGTGTGGCGACCTCTCGATTCACGGCGCGCGACAACTCACTCACACGGCCGACCACCTGGGCGTTGGTCGGTAGGCCGAGTTCAAGATAAGGCCAGTCACCCAAGCCGATGGAGACATGCCCGCCCTCGCGAATAATCTTTGTGTCAACGCTAATAAATCACCACCATGATTCATCGCCGTCCAGTGGATGTTGCGATCCTTTGGAATAAACATGGTATGAGCATCCAGCCGCTGCTCCGTGCCGGGGTGGGCCGATGGCAAGTCGTCGCCAGTCATAATCAGACAGGCAAAGGCAGGCTCGGCAATAGCGCCTATATCCATAAAGGCCAGAAACTGCCGGGTAAAACCCACATTCCACAACGACGCATAGGGTCTGACCGGCGTCGCCTTCAGCTGTTCGGTAAAATGCAGCAAGGTTTTGGTGGTGTTCATATACACCGCCTCGTCACTGCGGAAGGCCTTTGCCTCAGGATTATAGGCATCGATATTGGTCGTACCCCTGTCCAGCGGCGCAAAGTGGGGGTGGGTTTCAGGATCTTTGGCGAGTTCCAAAATCGGTTGAATACGCTCGGCTGCATCACCGTCATTGGCAAAAGCACCCAGTGTCGGGTGAATCAAAATATCACTGCCCGCCTTAATGCGGCGAATAATATCCGCATAAACTGCCACGTTATGCTCTGGGCTGCCATCGTCACCGCGAGCATGAAAATGCACGATTGACGCTCCCGCCTCCCGACACTGGGTTGCCGCCTCAGTGATTTCCTCTGGTGACCACGGTACATGAGGGTTCTGGCCACGCCCGGCATATTCGTTGATGCGTGCTTCGATAATGAGTTTTTTCATAAGGCCACCTCGTTATTGTTATGGGCTATTTGGGTATTTTTATACATATACGTCCGCATATGTATAAATAAATCGTATTTCTATACATATCAAGAATATTACCAGGGCAGAAAACCATGCTTAACCAAACCCCTTAATATTAAGCCGATGTTCCTTGCGCTAGAGACCAGCTATGTTTTTATAGCGCATATCTGTGACCTGATGATGCTTATCAAGGCTCAGCACCACGTCGGCTCTATCCGGCATCTCACTCAGGTTGTGCTGAGTCAGCCGCTCGTAATGCTGTATAAATCGTATCAGGGCGTCTTCATCCATTATTTTGCTGGAGGCCTTATTTGAGGTATTTTTGTTCGAAGTGTTCTTATTCGAAGTATTCTTGTTTGAGGTATGGCTGGCGGCGAGCTTTGCTTCCTGCTCAATTCGCCAGCGTCGAATGCAGTCAAAATCCGGCGCTTTCAGCATGATCAATACATCAATCAGGCCAAATAAATCACCATAATTATTTTCTAATTGCTGATTGATGTAGTTTCGCCATACCGCTTTTTTGTCTGCTTCCGCTTCCAGGGCGTTGATGGGTGTGGCCAGGTCATCGTTATCCATAACGCTTGAGCTGAGACACCAGCCCTCAAAAATAATCAAATCAGCAGGCCCGGTAAAGGCTTCCCATTCGGCCTCAGGTTTTCGGTCGTCCCGTGCTTTGTCGAAGCGAGGCAGGCGCATGGTTTGTCCCGGCTTGAGGGCTTTGAGTTGCTCAATAATGTCAATGCCGAGCGTGGTGTCATGGGTGCCGGGCACGCCTCTGGTCTGTAAAAGCGGATGGACAAGGTGTGCCAGGTTCTGTCGATCAGCCCCGGATAAATAGATATCATCCAGGGACAGGATGGCGGTTTGCCAGTGGTAGTTTTCTTCAAGGATGATCTTTAATACGGCACTTAAAGTGGATTTGCCGGTACCCTGGGCACCGCTGATGCCTAGTACCGCACAGCCATTGGCTGTTTTATTGGTGCGGACCTTATCGGTGCCTGCCTTGTCTGGGCGAAACGAACACTGCTGGTGAAGCCATTCGGCCAATGGTAGGTAGTAATTATCGATGACGTCCTGAAAATCATCGGGAAGTCCCTGGCTTTTGATAAAGCGTGTCAGGCGATCTGCCAGTATTGGAGTCATTCCTCGGACAATCTCATGCAGGGTATTCTCGATCAGATAAACGGATGTTTAGCATAAAGCAGGGAGGGGCTTGCGCCAATTACTCAGCGGCTTATTTCAATCGGTCCAGGTGCCTGGTGGCTCTGGGCTTGTACCAGGTGTCGGCTTTTAATGGCCCTGAGCAGTAAGTGCTAAGCGGATTAAAGCCAAATGCGATTGATAATAATTATCAGTGACGGGCGGCGCGGGATAATGCCATAATCTGCCATCGAGGTAAGACCTAATCGCATAATCTATAAGACCAGGAGGATATTATGACAATCAAAGCAGGCGATAAAGCACCGGAAGGTCGGTTCAACGTAATGAACGAAGACGGCCCCGGCTCTTTGAGTACTAAAGATCTTTTCGGCGGCAAAAAAGTGGTCATTTTTTCTGTCCCCGGCGCATTCACTCCAACGTGTTCACGACAACATCTGCCGGGTTTTGTTGAGCAGGCTGGCGCGATTAAAGGCAAAGGCGTTGATACCGTGGCCTGTACGGCGGTCAATGATGTTTTTGTTATGGATGCCTGGGGCAAATCTGCAAACGTCGGTGACAATGTGATAATGCTGGCCGATGGCAATGGCGACTATGCCAAAGCCCTGGGTCTGGAGCTGGATGGCTCCGGTTTCGGTCTGGGCCAACGGGGTGCGCGTTTTGCTCTGGTGGTGGAAGACGGTACGGTTACACAGACTTTTATTGAAGAAGGCGGTGCCTTTGAAGTCAGCTCTGCGGAAAATGTATTGGCTAACTTGTAAAGTTAATCTACAAGACTAGTGAGTGATAATTACGTCACCCACTAGTAAGAACTAAAAAGCCGGAGCTAATTGCTCCGGCTTTTTTATTTGTGGTATCTATCTTGTTCGTAAAATTTGTTTATTCCAGCCCGGCTTTTCTGAGACCAGTGACAAATAACTCCCAGTCTGCGTCGTCTTTATAGGGCCAGCGACGCAGGGCGTCGATAGTGATTTCAGGGTGCTTTTCCTTTAATGAATTGACGGCCCGAGTAGCCGCTATTTTATTTTCGGCGAGGCCTGCGGTAGCGGCGAGGATAATCAACGATGGGGTAGTTTCAGCGCCTGCATGACGGATGGCTTGCTCGGCCCAGTTGAGGGCTTCGTCAAAGTTGCCGAGCTTTATCTCACCGGCAGCGACACTACGCATTGCCTGCTCGTCTATCTCAAAGCGTTGTGTGCTGGCATTGGTGTCTTTGCATAATTCAAGCCCTCGCTCGGTGTTATCGGCGAAAATATCGAATATAGCGAGACCTTTTACGCCTATTGTATAGAGTGGGTTGATGTCGAGGCTGCGCGAATAGCTGGCTCTGGCGCCAGCATGGTCGAGTCGGGCGTAAAATAAATAGCGGCCCAGCATAGTATGAGCAAAGTCACTGCGCTTGTTTAAAGTCACGGCTTTTCGTAGTGCCCGTTCGGCTTTTTCGCTGTCTTCATCATTCAGTGGACGATAGCCATGGGAAATTTCGCGCATTAACAAACCGCCGTAAATCGCCTGTAACATGGAATTTTCAGATTGCTCGTCTAGCCATTTTTCAGCGGAAATCCGGGCGTCATCCCATACCGACGGGTCGAGACTTATCATCGCAAACCCTATGCGGCCCAGTTCGACCTCAAAACTGTCGTCTTCGCGATTGGTGAAGCGTATTGATACTTCATAGCGGATTGAACCTGACAGCTTTGCGCTCAGTTGGTCGATGGCTTCGAACTTGTTTTCGATATCTGCCTCGAAACGCCCGGACCAGAAATCCTCATTGTTGTCGCAGTCCTGCAAGCGCAGCGTGACCCGGGCGTGCGAACCCGTGAGCTGGACATTGATATAGGCAATATAGTCGGCGAGCACAACATCGTTGACCAGGATGCTACCGGTAAAATTTGTCACCGCACGACGGACATCTTCGTTGAGTTCTAATGCAAAACCACGTGCTTCGTCGGAGTTACCGGTAAAGGCTTCAATATAAATGGCCGGCTTACTTGCCTGGCGGATTTTATTAACTTCGGAAGGACTGGTTTCGACGGTGTAAACTGTTTTTGCCAGGAATATTTTCAAGTAGCGGCCAAATGAGGTCAATAACAGACCCGTAATGACCACAAAGGCGGCAATGCCCGATAGTACCGATTCGTTTTCGCCGAACCAGTTAGTAATGAAGGTTATCCAGTCCATCTACTTATCTTGATCCATTGCTAACTATTTATCGTTCTCGTACAGGGTATGGTTCTTCTACAGCCCAT
>JAHRWI010000047.1 GCA_019090225.1 Porticoccaceae bacterium | reverse complement strand
CATGGTCGCCGGTAGCATGCTCCAGCCGAGACCGACTGAAACCATCATTTTGATAGTTTCAAGATAATTGGTCGCCATAGTGGCATTGAGCTGCTTGCCGCTTCGCTCAAAGAATTGCTTGATCATTTTTCCGGTGTACGTATTTAGGCCGGGCAAAATGGCAGGGTGGGTGCAAAGTTCGTCTACCGTGAGTTTAGCAATGCTGGCTAAGGGATGATCTGGCGCTGCGACTAAGCGTAGCGGGTCTTTCCAGATCGGGGTGGCCAGAATCTTTGGATGATCTTCCGGTGCCAGCGTGATGATAGCCAGTTCAAAATGGCCCTGTCGAACCGCTTCGTAGGCTACCTCAGAATCCATAAAATCGATTTCCAGAGCAACATCGGCATGGGCGGTGCTAAAAGCCTTGAGTACCGGCGGCAGTCGATGCAAGCCAATATGGTGGCTGATGGCCAGGCGCAAGTTGCCGGATACCGCTCCCGATAAATCCTGGATATGTTGTTTGGTGTCGAGTAATTCCTGTAATAAGTTCCGGGCTCTGGGTAGCAGCGCCATGCCTGCCTCAGTTAAATTGACAGTGCGGCTGATGCGGTCGAAAAGTCGGCAATTGAGCTGTTCTTCGAGGAGGGCGATTCTTTTGCTGACGGCCGGTTGAGTTAAATGTATTTGCTCGGCGGCTTCAGAAAATGAACCGGCCTCGACGACGGCGACAAAGGCTTCTAGAAGTTGGGTTTCCATGGTAGTATTTTACATTCTATATTGGAATGCTAACAATAGAAAATATGAATTTATTTTATCCTAACCCTGACATAGACTGCCGCGCTTGCAGTGCAACTTTTCTAAGCTGAAATGAACATATAGGCTAGAATCGAAAACTGATAAAACTCAACACCTAGCATCTAACAAATAGAATGGAGTAGCGTTATGGCTGGCAAAACGCTGTACGACAAGTTGTGGGAATCTCACCTGGTAACAGAGTTAAATGATGGCTCTGCATTGCTGTATATAGACCGGCACCTGCTTCACGAGGTGACCTCACCCCAGGCTTTTGAAGGGCTGCGGCTAGCCAATCGTCAGCCCTGGCGTATCGATGCTAATTTGGCGACGGCTGATCACAATATATCCACAGAAACTACCGAACGAGCGGGTGGCGTGCAAGCCATTGCCGACCCGGTATCGCGTATTCAGGTGCAGACTCTGGACGATAACTGTGCGGAGTACGGCATTGTTGAACACCGTATGAACGACGCTGGACAGGGCATTGTTCACGTGATTGGCCCTGAGCAGGGCGCGACGCTGCCGGGTATGACTCTGGTTTGTGGTGATTCCCATACGGCTACCCATGGCGCACTCGGTGCTTTGGCGCATGGTATTGGCACATCTGAAGTCGAGCATGTCCTGGCGACGCAATGCCTGGTTAGCCAGAAGATGAAAAATATGCTGGTGCGGGTTGATGGCGAGCTGGGTGCTGGGGTTACCGCCAAGGACGTGGTGCTGGCGGTGATCGGCAAGATTGGTACCGCTGGGGCCAATGGCTGCGCTATCGAGTTTGGCGGTCAGGTGATACGAGATATGACGGTCGAAGGCCGTATGACAGTCTGTAATATGGCCATCGAAGCCGGTGCTCGTGTCGGTATGGTGGCTGTTGATGATAAGACTATTGATTATGTCAAAGGCCGTGACTATGCGCCCAAAGGCGATCAATGGACGGCGGCGGTGAGTGCCTGGCAAACCTTGCATAGCGACGCTGATGCTGAATTTGATGTGCTGGTTGAGCTTCAGGGTGAGGACATCGAACCTCAGGTCAGTTGGGGGACATCGCCAGAAATGGTCTTGCCTGTTGGTGCTCGTGTACCAGACCCTGAACAAATTACAGATGCCAATAAGCGTGATGGGGTCGTGAGGGCGCTGGACTATATGGGTTTGCAGCCTGATCAGGCTTTGGTCGATATTCCTGTGGACCGGGTCTTTATCGGCTCCTGTACGAATTCGAGAATAGAAGATTTACGTGCCGCAGCGGCCGTTGCTGAAGGTCGGCAAGTGGCTGAGTCGGTAAAACAAGTGTTGATCGTGCCCGGTTCTCAGGCGGTGAAAAAACAGGCCGAAGCCGAGGGTCTGGATAAGATATTTATGGCCGCAGGCATGGACTGGCGGGAACCCGGGTGTTCGATGTGCCTGGCGATGAACGCCGATAGGCTGGGGACAGGGGAGCATTGTGCCTCGACTTCGAACCGTAACTTTGAAGGTCGGCAGGGCAACGGCGGGCGTACTCATCTGGTGAGTCCGGCGATGGCAGCGGCAGCGGCAGTGGCCGGTCATTTTATTGATGTGCGCGAACTGATGGCGGAGGCTTAATCATGAAGAAATTCACTACCCACAGTGGTCTGGTAGCGCCTATGGATCGCGCTAATGTCGACACCGATATGATCATCCCCAAGCAATTTTTGAAGTCTATTAAACGCAGTGGTTTTGGCGTCAATTTGTTTGATGAGCTGCGTTATGAAGACGAAGGTCTGCCCGATCAGGACAATAGTCAGCGACCCCTGAATATGGATTTCCCACTCAACTGGCCTCGCTATGAGGGCGCGTCAATATTGTTAGCGCGGGATAATTTCGGCTGTGGTTCAAGCCGGGAGCATGCCCCCTGGGCGCTGGAAGATTATGGTTTCCGGGTGGTTATCGCGCCTAGTTACGCAGATATATTCTTTAATAATTGCTTTAAGAATGGCATGTTACCTATTATTTTAAATGAAGAAATTGTTAATGATCTGTTTGTTGAAATGAATGAGCAGGAAGGCTTCTCGCTGACCGTAGATCTTGCCGCACAGACCATAGCCAGGGCTAACGGCGAGTCGATCTATTTTGAGGTTGAGGCTTTTCGCAAGAAGTGTTTGTTGGACGGCCTCGATGAAATCGGTTTGACCTTGCAGCACGTTGATGCCATCAAGGGCTTTGAGCAGAACTGGAAACAGAGCTGCCCCTGGTTATTTGATGCCTTGAGCTGAGTGCTGGTTTATAGGTGCTAATTCAAAACTTAAATTCAGAGCACTAATTCACAACAGTACCCGCGAATGTTGGTAAGAATAGATTAGGAGAGTCATGTAGTGTCAGAGCGTAAAACAAAGAAAGTCCTTATTTTGCCCGGTGATGGAATCGGCCCGGAAATCGTTGGTGAGGCCGTCAAAGTGCTGGAGGTAGTCAACGCAAAATTTAATCTCGGTATCGAACTCGAAGAGGGCTTGCTGGGCGGCTGTGCGATTGATGCCACAGGCGTGCCTTTTCCAGATGAAACCCTGGCCCAGGCCCAGGCCGCAGATGCCATCTTACTGGGTGCTGTCGGTGGCCCGAAATGGGACGAGATAGATCGCTCCATTCGACCAGAAAAAGGCCTGTTGGGTATCCGTTCCCAGCTTGGACTGTTCGGCAACTTACGCCCGGCGATTCTTTATCCCCAGTTGGCAGATGCCTCATCCCTGAAACCTGAAGTGGTCAGCGGCCTGGATATTCTGATCGTTCGCGAGTTAACCGGCGGGATCTATTTCGGCGAGCCACGGGGTATAGATAAAACCGAGGATGGCGAGCGTCGCGGTTACAATACCTACGTATACACCGAGTCAGAGATTCGACGTATCGGAAAGCTGGCTTTTGAATCTGCGCGCAAACGTAATGGCAAAGTGTGTTCCGTGGACAAGGCCAATGTGCTTGAGGCCACTATGTTATGGAGGGAGATAATGACTGACCTGGGTAAAGATTATCCCGACGTCGAATTAAGCCATATGTATGTTGATAACGCCGCCATGCAACTGGTGCGTGCACCCAAGCAATTTGATGTCATTGTCACGGGTAATATGTTCGGCGATATTCTCTCGGATCAAGCCTCCATGTTGACCGGCTCTATCGGCATGTTGCCTTCGGCATCCCTGGATATCAATGCGAAAGGTCTCTACGAGCCAAGCCATGGTTCGGCTCCGGATATTGCCGGGCAAGGCGTGGCCAATCCTCTGGCGACGATATTATCTGCGGCGATGATGTTGCGTTATTCCCTGGATATGAACGAGGCTGCAGAAGCCATCGAGCAAGCGGTTGGGGCTGTTCTGGATCAGGGCATGCGCACTGCGGATATTGCGACCGAAGGTGCAACTCAGGTGGGCACGAGAGAAATGGGAGAGGCGATCTTATTAGTACTAAGTTAGAGCTTTAAATTAGGGGTTTAACTTGCTGTTATTAAGCTAGTTTAATTATATTTTATCTCCATAGAATGGTCGAGTTTCGATAAATGAAAAGAGTTGGATTGATTGGTTGGCGGGGCATGGTCGGATCTGTGCTGATGTCTCGAATGGAGGAGGAAAACGACTTCTTGGCTATGGAGCCAGTGTTTTTTTCCACCTCCCAGGTCGGGAGGGCGGCTCCGAGTATTGGTGGCAATCAAGCGCCTTTACAGGACGCCTACGATCTGGAGGCTTTGAAGAGTCTCGACATTATCGTCACTTGTCAGGGTGGTGATTACACCAAACGAGTGTTTCCCCAGCTTCGAGACAGTGGCTGGTCAGGTGCCTGGGTTGACGCGGCTTCGGCCTTGCGTATGGAAGACGATGCCCTGATTGTTCTCGACCCGGTTAATCGAACGGTGATTGAGCAGGGTATCGCAGCAGGGGTGAATAATTTCATCGGCGGTAATTGCACAGTCAGCCTTATGCTGATGGCCATTGGTGGTTTATTTAACGCTGGTTTAGTGGAATGGGTCAGCGCCATGACCTATCAGGCGGCCTCAGGTGCCGGTGCCCAGAACATGCGTGAGCTCATCGCCCAGATGGGGGCCATTCACCAGTCGGTGCTTAGCGATTTAAATACCCCCGGTTCAGCCATTTTGGATATTGATAGGAAAGTGTCAGAAGCCATGAATGCTGACGGTTTCCCTCGTGATAACTTCGGCTATCCTCTGGCAGGCAACCTCTTACCATGGATTGATACCGAACTGGCCAATGGTCAGAGCCGAGAGGAATGGAAAGCTCAGGTTGAGGCTAATAAAATTTTGGGTCATGAGGCTAGCCCGATTCCTATCGACGGCACCTGCGTTCGTGTCGGTGCTATGCGCAGTCACAGCCAGGCCTTAACGATCAAGTTGCCCCGTGATGTGCCTATGGCAGATATCGAGGCGATTCTGGCGAGCGCCAATGCCTGGGTTAAAGTAGTGCCTAATCATCGCGAAGAAAGTCTCAGTGAGCTCACCCCAGCAGCCGTTAGCGGCACTTTACAGGTGCCGGTCGGGCGTTTGCGGAAAATGAATATGGGGCCAGAATATTTGTCTGCATTCACTGT
>JAHRWI010000046.1 GCA_019090225.1 Porticoccaceae bacterium | reverse complement strand
ATCATTCATCGACTCGACAAAACGTTTACGCCAGGGGCTATCTTTTAACTCGGCAAGCGCCAGTGGCGCGACTTCGCCAAAGCCCCGCAGAGCCTGATAAAAACGCTCCAAACCCTGCCGCGCTTCGATCAAATTATCCTCAGAATAATTAATCGGACTTCGATAATGGCTGGATAATAAAAAGAAACGTACGACTTCTGGATGATACTTTTTTAATACTTCACGGATGGTAAAAAAGTTGTTCAGCGATTTGGACATTTTTTCATCGTCCACACGCACTGCGCCCGCATGCATCCAGTAGTGCACAAAGGTCTTACCGGTAGCTGCCTCGCTTTGAGCGATTTCATTTTCATGATGGGGAAAAGGCAAATCCGGCCCACCCCCATGAATATCAAAGGTCTCACCCAACAAGCAGGTAGACATCGCAGAACATTCAATATGCCAGCCCGGACGACCTCTACCCCAGGGAGAGGCCCAGCCGGTTTCAGTCTCGCTAGCGGCTTTCCATAAAGCAAAATCGCGAGGATCTTCTTTTACCTCTCCCGTTTCGACACGGGCACCGCTGAGCAATTCATCAGGGTTTTTATTGCTTAACTTACCGTACTCAGGGAAGCGTTTAACTCGGTAGTACACATCGCCATTGTCGGCCCGGTAGGCATAGTGATTATCAACCAGGGTTTGCACCATAGTAATAATCTCATCGATATGACCGGTGGCCCGTGGCTCGCTATCCGGCTCAAGAATGGCCAGAGCCCGCTCATCTTCGTGCATGGCGTCGATCATGCGTTCTGTTAGAGCGGTATATTCCTCGTTGTTTTCAGCGGCGCGATTGAGGATTTTATCGTCGATATCGGTGATATTTCGCACATAGCTAACGTCCCAATCTTGACTGCGCAGGTAGCGAGTAATGGCATCAAAAGCTACCAGCACCCGGGCATGACCAATATGACAATAGTCGTAAACCGTTATGCCACAAACATAGAGACCAATTTTGCCCTCATGCATGGGCCGAAAGGTTTCTTTTTTACGTTTTAAGGTGTTGTAAATTTTCAGGGTCATAAGTTTAGTGTTTTATTGGCTCAATCATTTGTTTAGTGGTTTGTCAGGTAAAAAAAGCGTTCAACCGAAGGCTATTTATTAGCCCAGTTATCCCGCAAAGAAATAGTGCGATTAAATACCACGTGCTCAGCATTGCTGTGACGAGCATCCAGACAAAAATAACCTTCCCGTTCAAATTGATAGGTAGTGCCGGGTTCGGCGCTCATCAAACTGGCCTCCCCTTTGCAGCCGGAGATAAGCACGGAGGAATCCGGATTGATGCTTTCTAAAAAGTTCTTATCACCAGCATCGGGCTCTGGGTCATTAAACAGCCGATCATAAAGCTGTACGTCGCAGGACAGGCAATCGTGAGCCGCGACCCAATGAATAACCCCACGCGGCTTCATCTCAGCGGGTGGGTTTTCGCCCAGGGTGTTGGGCACCACTGTGGCCATAATCTCCACAACTTGACCCGCGTCATCATGAACAGCGCCATCGGCCTTAATGACATAGGCACCTCGCAGGCGCACGTAGTCACCTAAAACCAGGCGCTTAAATTTTTTCCGCGACAGGCTGGTATCCTCGGTAAAGTCGGCCCGATCAATATAAAGAGTCTGACCAAAGGGTAGTTGGCGCTCGCCCATATCGTCCCGATTGGGATGATTAGCGGCAGGTAACACCACCTGCTCATCATCAGGCCAATTGGTCAGCGTAACCTTGATCGGATCCAGAACGCACATCGCCCTGGGTGCGTTTTCATTCAAATCCTGACGGATAAAATGGTCAAACTGAGCCATATCCACCATGCCATCGGTCTTTGCAACAGCGAGGCTATCGCAAAAGGCTCTAACTGCTGCTGGACTCACACCCCGTCTACGCAGACCGGAGAGTGTCGGCAAACGTGGGTCATCCCAACCATCGACATGCTGCTCATCGACCAACTGTTTGAGCTTGCGCTTGCTGGTCACCGTGTAATTGAGGTTAAGTCGACCAAATTCAAACTGCCGAGGCGAGGACGGTACGGGCAGGTTCTCAATAAACCATTCGTAAAGGGGTCGATGGTCGGCAAATTCGAGGGTGCAAATGGAATGGCTAATGCCTTCAATGGCATCTTCCTGGCCGTGGGCAAAATCGTAAGAGGGATAAATATGCCACTGATTCCCGGTTCGATGGTGGCCGCCGAGCTTGACCCGATACAAAACCGGATCCCGCATATTCATATTGGGCGAAGCCATATCAATTTTGGCGCGTAAGACCATGCAGCCCTCTTCGATCCCGCCATCACGCATTTGCTTAAGCAGAGACACGCTCTCGTCGATGGCTCTGTCACGATAAGGGCTATTCTTGCCCGGCTCTGTGAGTGTGCCCCGGTATTCCCGGGTTTGCTCTGGACTTAGCTCGCAGACATAGGCTTTTCCTGCCGTAATTAGCTCCACAGCCCAGAGATAAAGTTGCTCGAAATAGTCTGAGGCAAAACGCACCTCACCGTGCCACTGAAAACCCAGCCAACGAATATCCTCAATGATCGCCTGAACAAATTCATCGCTTTCTTTATCAGGGTTGGTATCGTCAAAGCGCAAATTGCAAACCCCACCGAACTGTTCAGCCAGGCCAAAGTTTAAACAGATCGACTTGGCGTGACCGATATGCAGATAACCATTAGGCTCAGGAGGGAAACGCGTCACTACCCGATCGGTTAATTTGGCCTCCAGATCGTGACTAATGATTTGTTCGATAAAATTTGTCGGGCCAGGTTTGTCCATCGATATCCGCTTGTGCGCTATGTGCGTGGCTAATTGTGTGCTTAGCTATATAGTTAAATATAGCGTGCTTAAGTGCGGCGTGATTATAGCGGTCGCACCGGCCCTTTATAAACCGCTTATTCCATTCATTCGGCAAAGCCCTTATCATCCCTCCCCTGTTGACACCCACGATCTCAGACCGCTTTCACAAGGAACCCTATGATTACTCTGCACACAAATTTTGGTGACATCGATGTTGAACTGGATTTTGACAAAGCCCCCATCACAGCAGCGAATTTTCTCCAGTACTGCCGAGATGAGTTTTACAACGAGACTATTTTTCACCGAGTGATTGACGGCTTTATGGTTCAGGGCGGTGGTATGAACGCAGATATGTCGGAAAAAACCACCCGCGCCTCCATCACTAATGAAGCAGACAACGGTCTCAGCAATGACATCGGCACCCTGGCCATGGCCCGCACCATGGTGCCTGATTCAGCCAGCTCGCAGTTTTTTATCAATATTGCTGACAATCACTTTCTCGACCACACCGCCAAAACCCCTCAGGGCTGGGGTTACGCAGTTTTTGGCAAGGTGGCATCCGGTATGGACGTGGTCGAAAAAATAAAAGCAGTAGCCACTGGATCCTCCGGCCCTCATCAGGATGTACCCGTTGAAACCGTGAGCATTGAAAGCACCTCTATTTCGGATGCCTACTCTGATAAATAGTCTAATAAATAGCCTGATAAATAAGCAAACTCTGACCAATATTCAGGCTCAGTTATTTAGCTCAAGTGCTAGCCATAGCACAACCCGTGCTCTGGCTCAGCTCTATGCCCTCCCTTACCGATCACACCTTTGCCCATCACCCCTTTGAAAACGCTGTTGATCTCTGATTTACATCTATCACCGGAGCGCCCTGCGGTTACCGCCGCTTTTAGCCGGTTTTTGAAAGATAGAGCCAGCCACTGTGAAGCTCTCTATATTCTCGGCGATTTATTTGAAGCCTGGATTGGCGATGATGACCCGGCAGAACTCTCCCAGTCCGTCATCGCTGAACTAAAGGCTTTAAGCGACAACGGAGTCTCGGTTTACTTCCTCCATGGCAACAGAGATTTCGCGATCGGTCGTCGCTTTGCCCGGGAAAGCGGCTGTCACTTACTCAAAGAGCTTCATCTGGTAGACTTTTATGGCGAAAAGGTTCTATTACTCCACGGCGACACCTTGTGTACTGAGGATGTTGAATACCAGCGGGCTCGACGTCTTATTCGCAACCCCTTGTTATTGATGCTGGCAAAGCGCTTACCCCTGAAAACCCGGCAAAAAATTGCCATTAAGGGCCGCGAAAAAAGCCGCGCTTCGACCAGCAATAAAAGCGACTACATCATGGATGTTAGCCAAACAACGGTCGCGACGACTTTGCTTGAGCAGGGTGTTACGACCATGATTCACGGCCATACTCATCGCCCCGGTGATCACCGATTTAAGCTCGAAACCAGAAACGGCACACGCGAGGCCCGCCGTATGGTCTTAGGCGATTGGGGAGATAAAGGCTGGGTGATTGAGGCTTCTTCGGCAGGCTTGCAACTAGAGCCCTTCCCTACTTAGGTTTCAGGCGCTCAGCGGACCAGAATGAAACCTAAATTGCTCGCAAGGTGTTTCAATCAGCTCCCCTTCCCTGGCCACAAAACGCTTGATATGTGGCGCGATATCTTCATCAGCATATTTTTTTGCCAACTTAAGATAGTCCTGAAAATGCCGAGCCTCAGACTTGAGCAGGGAGCGATAAAACAGCTGCAAGTCCTCATCCAGATGCCCGGCAAGTTTGGCAAAACGCTCACAGGAGCGAGCCTCAATCAAGGCACTAGCGATCAAGGTATCAACCAGACGATGGGGCTCCGAGGTACGAATCAGTTTGCGTAATTCACCAGCATAGGCACAGGCCGCAACGTGGATATAAGGTATATCGCGGCGCTGCATTATCTCGATCACCTGCTCAAAATGACGCAACTCTTCCCGAGCCAGCTTCGATAGTTTATTGAGCAAATCATGGTGCTCGGTGTAACGGTAGATCAGGCTCAGGGCGGTGCTGGCGGCCTTTTTTTCGCAGTTGGCGTGATCAACGAGAAGTAGATCAAGATTATCGAGCGCGGCCTGAACCCAGGCATCGGGCGTGGCGCAGGATAACAGTTGCTCTATTGCTTCGATGTTTATCGGTGCGGACACTTTAGTTCCAGGGTTTATCACCCTTGTTTACAGGTATGTGGTTTACAAGCGCGTGGTTGACAGACGAGCTACTCATCAAGCGAAGTCAGACTAACCTGCCATGGCCTTAAGCGCCTCATTCTGATCCGCATCAACCGCTTGCACAAAGCTGTTTTCCCCCATCAACTCCAGCCAGGTATGCAAACCTGGAAGTTTATCTTCCAGGTTTATGTCCAGAACTTTTTGGGTGGCCAGATTACTCAGCGCCACGGTGTAATAGAGCACGATATCTGCATAGGTACGCTCTGCACCGGCGGCATAGGGTTCGAATTTAAGTAATTTATTGAGCGCTTTGGCGCCTTTTTCAAGCTGCCCGGTGATTTCGGTTTTAAGCTCTTCACTGAGGCTTTGATCAAAAAAAAGTGCTCCAAGGAGGCGTCTCGCCACAAGCTCCAGATAAAGCTCTGTGGACTTCATCAGCTCCTTAACTTTGGCTTTTTGGTAGGGATCAACGGGGTAAAAGTTGATATCACTTGAAAGTTCTTCGAGAAAATCCAGAATCACGTCGGTCTCACTGAGCGGCCCTTCATCGACTACCAGACAGGGAACTTTGCCCATGGGGCTTTTCTGTAGAAAATCTTCTTTTTGGCTCGGGCGAGTAAGTACCTCTTCAAATTCGAGACCTTTCTCCAGCAGGGCCAGTTTGACCATGTTGTAATAATTACTGACCGGGAAACCATATAACTTGAACATACTACAAAATTCCTTTGTTTGGACTGCTCGCTTAGACTGCCAGCCATCAAGACTCTACAGCGAAAAAATCTGGGGTGGTGTTACCTGAATCCGGATATTATCTGGGACGGTTTGCCCGCACTATACCGGGCTGGACGTAACGCTCATAGTGGGCCTGAGATAAGTTGTAAAACTCTTTCTCTATGGATTCATGCAGCGCTGCCATACTCAAATCTTGAAACGGCGAACGCACTTTAAAGCCCCATACCCTGGGCTCTATATGTTCTCGATAGCGACTTTTGATCAACTGGTAGACCCACAGGTGGGCGTCGAGGTTTTCATCAAAGGTGATATGTTCTTCCTTCAAAGTAAAGCCAAGCTTTTTAATATCAATAAGTTGTATCTTTAGTTTAATAATTTGGATCAGGAAATTATCGAGACGTTGCTGAATTAAAGCGCGTTGCTCCTGGGAATAAGCGTTCCACTCGATCACCTCATTGGCAAAACGTTTACAGCCCCGACACACATCATCGCCGATCCCGGACGAACATATTCCCACGCAGGGGCTCGTAATCGCTTTAGGCATAAAGCTCTAACTCCTGAGCATGACAGCCCACTAATAAGAACCCCCTATAAATTTTCATAATGTTTTCTCCCCACGCGCTCATTGCTCAAAAGCTGCCATCATTGAGAGCCACTGGGATTCTGAAAGAATTGTCCTGAGCACATCATTGCACGGAAATATCATGTACGGAAATATTATCCTGACCAGGCTGCTTATCGGCTCTGATATTACATTTACCCGTGGCTTTACTGTAGAATTCCCGCGCCAACGGTTTGCCAGTTTACCAAGCTCCAACAAAGCCGTTTGCGTCGTTAAACAGCGCTATTAAGCTGTGTCATTTTTGATAAATAGTGGTCATAAGAAGCGCTGCTTATTAAAGAGCCTACCTCCAAAGTCAGGCGAGGGGGCTAAGTCATTTAAAAAGAGGATTACTGTCGTGCTAGAAGCCTATCGTAAACACGTAGAAGAACGCGCCGCCGAGGGCGTACCCCCCAAGCCACTCAACCCTGAGTGGACTGCCGGACTAGTCGAGGTGCTAAAAGCGCCACCTGCCGGTGAAGAGGATTTTCTGCTCGACCTGATTACTAATCGCGTGCCACCAGGTGTCGATGAAGCTGCTTATGTAAAAGCCGGTTTCCTGTCTGCCATCGTTAACGGCGATGCCAGTTCACCCCTGATTAACCGCAGCAAAGCTATCGAACTGCTGGGTATGATGCTCGGCGGCTACAACATAAGCACCATGGTTGAAGCTCTTGAGGACAGTGAACTCGGCGAACTCGCTGCCGAGCAACTCAAACATACCCTGTTAATGTTTGATGCTTTTCATGATGTTGCTGGTAAAGCCAGCGCTGGTAATGCCAACGCCAAAGCGGTGATGGAGTCCTGGGCCAACGCCGAGTGGTTTATCAACCGTCCGGAAGTCCCCACAAAACTCACCAGCATTGTCTTCAAGGTGCCCGGCGAGACCAATACCGATGACCTCTCCCCTGCGCCCGATGCCTGGTCGCGTCCGGATATTCCGCTGCACGCCAAAGCTATGTATAAAATCCCCCGGGAAGGGGCGGAAAATGCCGAAGAGCAAATTCATGAGCTTGAGAAAAGTGGCCACCCGGTCGCTTACGTCGGCGATGTTGTCGGCACCGGCTCTTCACGTAAATCCGCCACCAACTCCGTGTTGTGGTATATCGGTGACGATATGCCCGGCGTGCCCAACAAACGCGCCGGTGGTATTTGCATCGGCGGTAAAGTCGCGCCTATCTTCTTCAACACTATGGAAGACTCCGGCGCGCTGGTTTTTGAAGCCCCGGTCGAAAAACTCTCCACCGGACAGGTCATCGACATTCTTCCCTACGAAGGCAAAATCACTGATAACGATAGCGGTGGAGTATTATCTGAATACGCCTTTAAATCCGATGTTATCCTCGATGAAGTACGCGCTGGTGGTCGGATCAACCTGATCATTGGACGAGGCCTTACCCGCCGCGCTCGTGAGGCTCTGGGAATGGGAGCCTCGGATCTTTTCCGTAGCCCCGAACAACCAGTAGACACCGGCAAAGGCTATACCCTGGGTCAGAAAATGGTCGGTCGCGCCTGCGGCGTCGAAGGTATTCGCCCTGGCACTTACTGTGAACCCCACATGACCACCGTCGGCTCCCAGGACACCACTGGCCCAATGACTCGCGACGAATTGCAGGATCTGGCCTGCCTGGGCTTTTCTGCTGACCTGGTCATGCAGTCTTTCTGCCATACCGCAGCCTATCCGAAGCCTGTCGATATAGAGACCCAACACACCCTGCCTGACTTCATTCGTAACCGTGGCGGCGTCTCCCTGAAACCTGGTGATGGCATTATTCATAGCTGGCTAAACCGCATGCTACTGCCCGACACCGTCGGTACGGGTGGCGATTCTCATACCCGCTTCCCAATGGGCATTTCCTTCCCGGCGGGTTCTGGCTTAGTGGCTTTCGCGGCTGCAACAGGCGTTATGCCCCTCGATATGCCGGAATCCATACTGGTGCGTTTTAGCGGCACAATGCAGCCCGGTATAACCCTGCGCGATCTGGTACACGCCATCCCTTACTACGGCATTCAGCAAGGTCTGCTCACGGTCGCAAAAGAAGGCAAGATCAATATGTTCTCTGGCCGTATTCTCGAAATCGAAGGTCTCGAGAATCTCACCGCCGAACAGGCCTTTGAGTTATCAGACGCCTCGGCTGAACGCTCTGCATCTGGTTGCACGATTAAACTCAGCGAAGATTCCGTCGCCGAATACCTGCGCTCTAATATCACCATGTTACGCTCGATGATCGCCGAAGGTTACGGCGATGCCCGGACTATGGAACGCCGCGCCGAGAAAATGGAAGAATGGTTAGCTAAGCCAGAATTGTTATCGGCTGACGCTGACGCCGAGTACGCCGCTATAGTTGAAATCAACCTGAATGATATTAAAGAACCCATCGTCTGTGCGCCCAACGATCCCGACGACGCACGTCTGCTCTCAGCTGTTGCTGGCGATAAGGTTGACGAAGTTTTTATCGGCTCGTGCATGACCAACATCGGCCACTTCCGCGCCGCCGGTAAGCTGCTCGAGCAAACCAAACCCGGTGAGCTCAAGTCGCGCTTCTGGATCGTGCCACCCACTCGT
>JAHRWI010000045.1 GCA_019090225.1 Porticoccaceae bacterium | reverse complement strand
CCAAAATAATATCTGGATCTTCACGCAAAGCTGAGCGAAGTGCCTCGCTAAAACCATGAGTATCTTTATGCACTTCGCGCTGGTTAACCAGGCATTTTTTACTTTCATGAACAAATTCGATGGGATCCTCAATGGTCAGGATATGCTGATAACGATTGTTATTCACATAGTCCACCATGGCCGCCAGTGTGGTACTTTTGCCCGAACCCGTTGGCCCGGTGACCAGCACCAGTCCCCTCGGTAACATTGAGATATCTCTGAAAATCTGACCGAAACCTAAATCTTCCAGCGATAATACTGTTGATGGGATGGTTCTAAAAACTCCCGCAGCGCCCCTGTTCTGGTTAAACGCATTGACCCTAAACCGCGCGACACCGGGCACTTCAAAAGAAAAATCAGTCTCTAGGAACTCCTCATAATCTCTGCGCTGCTTATCATTCATGATTTCATAAATCAGGCCATGAACCTCTTTATGCTCCATAGCCGGCAGGTTAACCCGTCGCACATCACCATCGACCCGTATCAAGGGCGGCATACCCGCTGATAAATGTAAATCCGAAGCGCCTTGCTTAGCGCTAAACGCCAATAGTTCTGTTATATCCATTACCAAATCCTGTAATAATTGATAACCTGCTGCGGTTCCAACTGAAGCCTTCTATATTAGATGCCCTTAAGCCGTGTGAGAAGCCCTGTGAGCACCGTCGACAGCATAGCCAAGAACATATGCGAAATCAAAGCCTTACTGGAGGAAATTCGCATAAATTCTCACCAAAGTGCCAATGACATCAAACTTTTAGCCGTGAGCAAGGGCCAACCCATCGAAAACATGCTGGCCGCGTGGCAGGCCGGCATCAAATGTTTCGGGGAAAATTATCTGCAGGAGGCTATGGATAAAATGCGCATGCTCGACATTGATCCTGAGTGGCATTTTATCGGGCCGGTGCAAGCAAACAAAACCAGAGACATCGCTGCACATTTTAGCTGGGTTCATACGGTAGAGCGCATTCGCATCGCCTCACGTTTGAGCGCGGGCCGGGCGGATAACGCGGCACCGTTAAACATCTGTATTCAGGTCAATATCGATCGCGAACCTAGCAAATCAGGTGTCGACCCCGATCAAACCCTTGAACTAGCCAATGCCATCGTGGCGCTGCCAAATCTGCGCCTACGCGGCTTAATGGTACTACCCAAACCACAAACTGATTTTAATCGACAGCGCGACGCTTTCAGGCGCACCGCCCAACTTCTCGATGATCTTAAAAACAACTCTCCCCAGCTCCGGTCTTTAGATACACTCTCTATGGGTATGTCCCGGGATATGCCTGCTGCCGTTACCGAGGGGGCTACCATAGTGCGCGTCGGCGCCGGAATTTTCGGCCCCCGAGATCAAACCCTAACAATTTAACATCCAGTAACACACCGAGGAGTTCGACAGTGAGCAAGCCCAAATTGGTTTTTATCGGCGGCGGCAACATGGCCACCAGCCTCATCGGTGGGCTGCTCAAGCAAGGTTTTCCAACAGCAAATATTGCCGTTACTGATCCGGTGCCCGAAACTCGGCAAGGACTGGAAAGTGAATTCAACATCACCACCTATGAAACTAACGATTGTGCCCGGGACGCCGATATCGTCGTGCTCGCAGTCAAACCCCAAATCATGAAAGTTGTGGCCTCGGACCTCGCGCCTGTTGTCACCCTTAAGCCGCTGGTCATTTCTATTGCCGCAGGTATTCCCGTCGCGGCCTTACGAGGCTGGCTCGGTGACAATATTCCCCTGGTACGCTGCATGCCGAATACTCCGGCCTTAGTGCAAAAAGGTGCCACGGGCTTATTTGCCACTGATGATGTGAGTGCCGAGCAACGCACTCTTACAGAAACCATTATCTCCGCCGTTGGCACAGTTAACTGGTTTGACACCGAGCTGGATATCGACCGTGTCACCGCCTTGTCCGGTAGTGGGCCGGCCTATTTTTTCCTGGTCATGGAGGCCATGGAGGATGCCGGAGTGAAACTTGGCTTAGACCGGGATACCGCTCGGCAAATGACCATACAAACCGCACTCGGCGCAGCATCAATGGCGGCTCAGGGAGAATTTGAACCCGGTGAATTACGCAAGCGCGTCACCTCTCCGGGCGGTACAACTGAAAGCGCAATCAAGACATTTATCAGCGGTAAACTTCCCGGATTATTCGAACAGGCTATGGAAGCGGCCTATCAACGTTCCATCGAAATCGCTGACGAGGCGCTTTAAACAACGAGTCCATTAACTATCAAACTAAAGCTATCAAACCAACACTATGAAGCTGAGCCACAAAACCAGGGCCACTAAACCAGTGACCAAAAATCTAGCTTCGTGAATCCATAAGCCAGGAAACCATTGCATGAGTACTTTTACTGAAATCGCTATCTACTTGATTCAGGCCGTAGCCAATTTTTATCTGCTGTTAGTTCTGCTACGGTTCTTACTGCAAATATGCAAAGCCAATTTCTACAATCCTATTTCCCAGTTTGTCGTCAAAGCAACCGCTGTCCCGATGACGCCCTTACAAAAAATCTTCCCGGCGTTTAACAACTTTAATAGCGCCTGCCTAGTACTCGCAATTATCGTGCAAGTGGCTGCAATACTCGGTTCCGCACTGGTCTACAACGGCAGCCTGGTGCCCATCATCTCGTTGCTGACCTGGGCTCTGCTCGGCATCGCCACCCTACTGCTAAATATCTATTTTTACGGCTTACTGATCGTCATCGTGCTGAGCTGGGTAGCACCGCAAAGTCACCACCCAGCCATTGCGCTTTTATGGCAGTTGATGGAACCGCTTATGGCACCTTTTCGGAAACTAATTCCCTCGCTCGGCGGTATCGACTTATCACCCATATTGGTATTCATGCTCCTCAACGTGTTGCGAATATTTATTCGCAACCTTGCCGTCTCAGCCAGCCTGCCGCCACTGTTTGTGCCGGGAATCATGTAAAACAGCCCGTGCCGCACTACCGCTGGCAAGAGGACACCCTGCTGATTTATTGTCATATTCAGGCCAATGCCCGACACAATGGTTTTTCTGGGCTGAGCGATGGGCTGAGCGATGAGAGCTTAAAAATTCGAGTCTCCGCTGCGGCCACAGAGGGTGCGGCCAATAAATGTCTGATCAAATATCTAGCCACTCAGTTTGGGGTACCCAAAAGCTCCATTGAGCTGCTTCGGGGCCAAACTAACCGATATAAAACCATCGCTATCAAGGCACCGAAGAAAATACCTGAGCAAAGCCTTATCCCTCAGATCTAAGTCAGCAATCCTCTGGCGCGCGCTCCCCCATCAGGCGCCTTGCTAAGCCAGGCGTGGCTCTTTAGACTCCACGCTTTTGTGAAGGGTGATGTGCCTGACATCGCCGCCATCGGAGTTTCAAATGCCGGAAAGTCCGGAGCCCTCACTAGCGGAACAACCGGATTCTTTGCCGGGCAATTCCGTGGGTCTGGTCAAACCCCAGGTCTTCGAGTTCGAGGAACCCCTGGAGCTCAGTTGTGGCCGCTCACTGGACAAATATGAACTCATCGTCGAAACCTACGGCGAACTCAACGACACAAAATCCAATGCCGTACTGATTTGCCACGCCCTGAGCGGTAATCATCACGCTGCGGGTTATCATTCTACCAATGACACCAAAGCTGGTTGGTGGGATGACTATATCGGTCCCGGCAAACCCATCGACACCAATCATTTTTATGTCGTCTCGCTCAATAATCTGGGCGGCTGCGACGGCAGCACCGGGCCGCGCTCCGTAAACCCTGCTACCGACCAACCCTGGGGTAAGAACTTTCCACCGCTGCGGATTCGCGACTGGGTTCACAGTCAGGCGCGGCTGGCAGATAAGTTGGGCATTGAACAATGGGCTGCAGTAATTGGCGGCAGCCTGGGCGGTATGAACGCCATGCGCTGGGCACTTGAATATCCCGAGCGGGTTCGTCACTGCGTCGTGATTGCCTCGGCAACCAGGCTAACCGCCCAAAATATCGCCTTTAATGAACTAGCCCGTCGTGCCATTCGAGGTGATGCACAATTTTTTGACGGCGATTTTATGGAACAGGACACCATCCCCAGGGAGGGTCTCGCCCTGGCCCGGATGATTGGTCATGTCACCTATCTTTCCGACGAGCTCATGGGTCTGCGTTTTGGCCGGGAATTACGTAGCGGCTCCTTTCAACGCGGCCTGGAAGCACCAGTGGAGTTTCAGGTAGAGAGTTATTTGCGTCATCAGGGTGATCGTTTTGCTGAAAGCTTTGACGCTAACACCTACTTGCTGATGACCAAAATTCTCGACTACTTTGATCTTGCCAGAGAATACGACAACAACCTCGTACAGGCCTTTAGCCAGGCCCAGTGTAAATTTCTGGTGGTCTCATTTTCTAGTGACTGGCGGTTTTCGCCGGCCCGCTCAACAGAGATAGTCGATGCTCTGGTCGCCGCCAATCGAGATGTGGCTTATACCGAAGTCGACTCGGCCATGGGCCATGATGCCTTCCTGCTACCTAACCCACGCTATGAATCCATCTTTCGGACTTATATGCAAGGTATTGCGCGGAAATCCGTAAACGCCAGGAGCCAGCCCTGATGTTACGTATCGATCTTGAATT
>JAHRWI010000044.1 GCA_019090225.1 Porticoccaceae bacterium | reverse complement strand
GTAGAACTGCCATGCTCTCCGTTTTCAACAATAACGGCCACAGCGATACGCGGATTATCTGCGGGAGCAAAAGCGATAAACAGGGCGTGATCCAACTGCAATTTAGCCAATTTGCTGGCATCGTACCTTTCATTCTGTTTAATACCGACCACCTGTGCGGTACCGGTTTTACCGGCCATTTTGTAATCCAGCCCTGTCACAGCCCGACTCGCCGTGCCTCTAACATTATGTACCACTCCGACCATCGCGTCGCTGATGGTATCCCAGTGGGACGGGTTAATTTGCAGTATTTCTGTATCTAACTCACTTACATCAGTCTGTTCAATATCACTAACAATTTCTTCTTCAACATCGCTCATCACCAACCTGGGGGTTCTTACCACACCTCGATTAGCAAGGTGACTGGTCGCCGCTGCCAATTGCATAGGCGTCGCCAGCATAAAACCCTGGCCGATGCTGACATTAACAGTATCACCCGGATACCAGATCACCCCTCTGTCTCCCTGCTTCCAGTCACGTGAGGGCATGATGCCTCTCGCTTCACCAGGCAGATCAACCCCCGAAGCAAGACCAAAACCAAACATGGTGCCATAGCGATGCAAATCGTCTATACCGGTTTTGAAACCGATGTCGTAAAAAAATGTATCGCAAGATTGTTCGATGGCCTTATAGATATCGATACGCGTTCCGTGGCCGCCTCGCTTCCAGTCGCGGTATTTACGCCTGTCGTTATCGAGCTGATAAAAGCCCGGATCGTAGATGCTATAGCCAGGGGTAATCACCTTACTGTCCAGTGCTGCGAGGCCGAAAAATGGCTTTATCGTCGAGCCTGGCGGATACTGCCCCCGTAGTGCTCTATCAAACAGCGGACGACCTGGGGAATCTCTCAACGCACCATAGTCCACATGGGAGATGCCGGTCACAAACAGATTGGGGTCAAAAGACGGCGTACTGGCCAGCGCTAAAACGCCTCCAGTGCTAGTTTCTATAGCCACCACTGCACCGCGCTCACCACCCAATGCCCGTACAGCAATTTCCTGAAGGCGACTATCAAGAAACAAACGTAATGTTTTGCCTGGCACCGGATCAATTCTCTCCAGAACCCGCATCACCCGACCACGGGCGTTGGTTTCGACCCGCTCGTAACCGACTTCACCTAACAGGGTTTTTTCATAATATTTTTCAAGGCCGGTTTTGCCCGTGGTATGCACACCCCGGTACTGAGCCGGATCAAACTGCATTAATTCCTGTTGATTGATTCGACCGGTATAGCCAACCACATGACTTAACAAGCTCCCGAGTGGGTAGTCTCTGACCAGGCGGGCGGACACCTCAATGCCATCAAGGCGGTGTTGATTAACGGCAAGAATGCTTTGTTCCTGCTCGCTCAGCTTGTAACGCAAGGGTACGGACTCGTAGGGTCGACGCTGTAGTGCAAACTTTTTGAAGCGCTCTACTTCCTCTTCATCAAGACCGATGAGTTGATCAATGGCCGCTAACAACGGGTCGACACCTGCACATCTTTCAATCACCACAGATAAAGTGAAACCCGGTCGGTTATCAGCGAGTAAGACACCGTTGCGGTCAAAAATCAGGCCTCGTGCTGGGGCCACGGCTCGAACATGAATACGATTATTGTTGGCCATGGTAGTGAATTCGTCATAACGGCTGATTTGTAAATCGTAATAACGCCAGACCAGGGTACCCATCATGATCAGCAAGACCAATACCGCAACACTGATCCGCACCGCATATAAGCGTGCTTCCCAATGGGTATTTTTGAGGACTCGATCTTCTCGCATATTCTTATTGTCTCGACAGGTCGACGAGGCTCTTCCTTACTGACTCCATTGTGAGAACTGCTATGTTTTCCTGGCCCTTTACCCGTGCCTGAACATCTGTATTGTTCAACATCTACTATCGGTGATAAGGATGCCCCGCATTGATCGACCAGGCCCGATAGAGCTGTTCAATCAAGACCACCCGCACCAATGGATGAGGCAGGGTCATTGCCGATAAAGACCAGCGCTGGTTGGCCCGTTGCAAACACTGTTTATCGAGGCCATCCGGGCCGCCGATCAACAAACTGATGTTGTTACCGCTGTCCTGCCAGGTGCGCAGGTTTTGCGCTAATTGCTCGGTGCTCCAGGCTTTACCCTCCAAGGCCAGCGCAACGACATGGTCATCGCGGCTCAAGGCTTTGAGCATGGCTTTGCCTTCCAGCTCAATGGCTCGATCCGGCGCTTCGCCTTTACGACGCTGGGCCATGGATATTTCCACTACTTCAACATTTAGCTCTGCTGGCAGACGCTTGGCATATTCCTGATATCCCGCATTCACCCATGCTGGCATCTTGCCACCCACGGCGAGGATTCGTGTCTTCAACGCGGCTTACTTCTCTGACCAGCTCTGGGTCTGGATCAGGCAGTCGCTAATCAAGCTCGGCATCGCCACTCGCCTCAGCAGCCGCATCGCCCGGCCGCATGGACCAGAGTTTTTCCAGGTCATAAAACACGCGGGTTTCAGGCAACATGACGTGGACGACAGTGTCGCCCATATCGACCAGCACCCATTCACCAACGTCGGTGCCTTCCATTCCCAGAGGCGTAAAGCCCGCCTTTTTACAATCTTCGGCGACGGCGCTTGCCAGCGCCTTAACCTGACGATGGGTATTGCCGCTGACAACGACAAGGGTATCCATCACATCGGTCAAGCCGGTGACATCCAGGCTGGCGATGTCCAAACCTTTGACACTCTCCAGGGCATTGATAATAGTTTCGTTTAGATCAGGACTCATGCATTTGCCTTCTTAAATCACTTGCCTAAATACAAGTGATGTTGGTGGATATAATCGAGCACTGGATCCGGCACCAGGTAGCGCACTGAGCGACCCGCTGCCAGGTCGCTTCTCACCTGGGTAGACGATATGGGCAACAGGGTCATTTCTCTGACCAACACCCGGCCTGATGGCTCTGCTTTTAAACACGCCGCGTCGCCAAGCAATTTATTACTCAGCCATTCGGCAACGGGGCCGCTCTCGGGTGTCTGCCAACCCGGTCGCGCCACCACCACCAGATGCGCGAAATCAGCAAGCTCTTGCCAGCGATGCCAACTGGCGAGATTAACCAGGGAGTCCATACCAATGCATAGACTAAGCGAGGTATCACTGCCTAACTCTTGCCGCAAGGCCTGCAATGTATCAAGGGTGTAGGACAAACCGTCGCGCCGCAACTCGCGGTCATCGGCAACTAAGCCCGGCTCCTCAGCAATCGCCAAATTGAGCATGGCCAGGCGATGTTCCGCCGTCACCTCGGGCGCCTGGCGGTGAGGCGGACGAGCATTAGGCAGCAGATGAACCTGCTCCAGCCCGAGATATTCACGTAATTCAACACAACTGCGCAGATGGCCTATGTGCACGGGATCAAATGTGCCACCAAAAATGCCGACGGCGTTCAAAACAACTCGGCCATCAGTCCGGTCATTGCCCCACCAAGCCGTTCATTGCCATAACTATGCTCATATCAACCTATACATAAATCTAACTGTCACTGCCGAATATGGCCATCGCCCAGGACAATATATTTCTGGCTGGTAAGGCCTTCCAGCCCCACTGGGCCTCGGGCATGAATTTTATCGGTCGAGATACCAATCTCTGCACCCAGACCATATTCAAAGCCATCGGCAAAGCGGGTTGAGGCGTTAATCATCACCGAACTGGAATCGACCTCATTGATAAAACGCCGCCCGATAGTGTAATTTTCGGTGACGATGGCTTCGGTATGTTGAGAGCTATAGGCATTGATATGATCCATGGCCCCATCGACATCTTTGACAATGCGAATCGCCAGCACCGGGGCCAGATATTCTTCATACCAGTCGGCCTCGGTGGCGGCTACACAGGCATAACCCGCGCTGCTGATAATCGTTTTAGTCTGATCACAAGCACGTAACTCAACACCCGCCTCGCTATAGGCCTTAGCCAGGTCTGGTAGAACTTGCTCGGCGACGGCCTCCGCCACCAGCAGAGTTTCCATGGCATTACACACGCCATAGCGATGGGTCTTCGCATTCAAGGCGATGTTGTGCGCCTTCAGCAAATCAGCCTCACTATCGATATAGACATGACAAACGCCATCGAGATGTTTGATAACCGGCACCTGAGCTTCGCGGCTAATACGCTCGATCAGCCCCTTACCACCCCGTGGCACGATGACATCGACATACTCGGACATCGTCACCAGTTTGCCCACTGCGGCTCGATCGGTGGTCTCTATTACCTGCACCGCTGCGCTCGGTAAATCAGCACTCTGCAAGCCTCGCTCAATACACGCAGCAATGGCCTGATTGGAATGAATCGCCTCACTGCCGCCGCGCAAAATCGCCGCGTTACCCGACTTCAAACACAAACTGGCGGCCTCGACGGTTACATTAGGCCGCGACTCATAAATAATACCCACTACACCGAGAGGCACGCGCATCTTGCCGACCTGAATGCCGCTGGGCCGAAAATTCATATCGCTAATTTCACCGACCGGATCGGGTAAAGCCGCGACCTGTCGCAAGCCCTCAATCATCCCGTCTATTCCGGTAGGGCTAAGCTCCAGCCTGTCCAGCAAGGCAGGCTCTAGACCGTTGTTACGGCCGTTTTCCAAATCTATTGCATTGGCGCTAGCTAAAGTCTGGCGCTCGGCATCAAGCACCTCAGCGATGGCAAGCAAGGCCTGATTCTTAACCCCGGTGTCAACACGGGCCATCGACCTGGAGGCTGCACGGGCCTTAGTGCCCACTGCCTGCATATAGGTTTCAATATCCATTACATCTCTCTACTGTTTACATCGTTACTTCTTATCTCGTTACTTCGACGGCTTACCTCAAGGTCAGCTCTCAATATTCGATTCTCAAGATTGAGGTCGATCTTAAGCGGCGAATACAGCTCGCATTATACAGCGGTGGGTATGCCTCGTCAGAGCCACTTGATGATTCTTTCACCTGCTCGGCATCTCGCCTATTCAGTAGGAACCGACCCAACTGTTTGCACCGCCAATAATTTTGCTTCACTATCCTGAACCGTTTTTTACCCTAAAAATTCACTAACGAGGAAGACAAAACATGAAAAAAATTGGTGCCGGTTTTTACTGGCAGGACGTTCAAGTTGGCGAAAAATATGAAACCTGGGGCAGAACCCTACTTGAGGCAGATATCTGTAACTTTATCAATTTAGTGGGCCTGCACGAGGTTGTCTTCTCGGATAGAGAATTCCTCAAGGAAAAATCGGTCATCAAAGAACCTTTCGCTCCCGGCGCCATGGTCTACAGCTTTGCCGAGGGTTTACTGCTGCCGACGATGCAGGGCACCGGCATGGCATT
>JAHRWI010000043.1 GCA_019090225.1 Porticoccaceae bacterium | reverse complement strand
GGATTAAACACCCCGACATTCGATGCGTCGATGGGCCCTTCCTGTTCAATTATTCCGCCGGGCACACCCATTTGAGGATTTGGTTTCTGATGCTTCTTGACGATCTGCACACCGGAAACCAGTAAGCGACCATCTGCCAGGACATTCAAGACCTTGCCCCGCTTACCCTTATCTTTTCCCGCAAGAACGATAACATCGTCGTTACGGATAATTTTTTTCATAGCCATATTTTTTCCTGCTACGCCTACCCGGCGATCAAAGTACTTCTGGTGCCAGGGATATGATTCGCATAAACTTTTCGCTGCGCAATTCCCGAGTAACTGGCCCGAAAATACGCGTGCCAATCGGTGCGAGCTGGGGATTCAGTAGTACGGCAGCGTTATCATCAAACTTGATCGAGCTACCGTCCGGACGACGCACACCTTTCTTGGTGCGCACCACGACCGCGTCCATCACCTGGCCTTTCTTGACCTTGCCTCGGGGAATCGCTTCTTTAACGGTGACTTTAATGATGTCACCCACCCGCGCATAGCGACGATGGGAACCACCCAATACTTTTATACACATCACACGACGTGCACCGCTGTTGTCCGCTACGTCGAGATAGGTCTGCGTCTGAATCATTTGTTTTGCTCTCTCCGCCCCTGCCTATTCGACCGGGATCAACCAACCTGCTTGCTTAGCCCTATACGGCCGCTGAACGCTCAACCACGTCGACCAATTTCCAGGATTTGGATTTTGATATCGGCCGGGTTTCCGCAATAGTTACCACATCACCTATACGACACTGATTTTCTTCGTCGTGGGCTTTTATCTTGCTAGATCGATTAATAATCTTGCCATAAACTGGATGCTTGACACGACGCTCTATCAGCACCGTCACTGTCTTATCCATTTTATCGCTAACCACTTTACCTGACAGTGTTCGCGCTTTTGTGTCTGTCATTTCAGCTTCCCGCGGTTTCGTTTAATACAGTCTTGATACGAGCGACATTACGCCGTACCTGCTTCATTTCGTGAGTCTGCTCCATCTGTCCAGTGGCGCGCTGCATACGCATTTTGAATTGGTTTTCCAATTCGCCTACCAGACTTTCCTGTAGTTCTGCCACGGTCTTCCCACGCAGTTCAGTTGCTTTCATCACATCACCGATCGTTTAACAAAAGTGGTCTGAATAGGCAATTTCGCAGCCGCTAAACTGAAAGCTTCCCGCGCGATCTCTTCAGACACACCTTCCATTTCATAAAGCATCCTGCCGGGCTGAATAAGTGCCACCCAATACTCGACATTGCCTTTACCTTTACCCATTCGCACTTCAAGAGGTTTCTGAGTAATCGGCTTGTCCGGAAAAACTCGAATCCAGATTTTACCGCCTCGCTTGACGTGTCGAGTCATAGCTCGCCGCGCGGCTTCAATTTGTCGCGCCGTCAGGCGACCACGCCCAACCGCTTTAAGGCCGTACTCGCCGAAGCTGACCTTGCTGCCGCGCAGCGCCAATCCACGGTTACGCCCCTTGTGCTGTTTTCGGTGTTTAGTTCGTTTCGGTTGCAGCATTTCGTCCTGCCTTTAATTCCCAAATTACTTCTTGGCTGGTGTTTTTTCTGGCGTTTCAGTACCGAGCACTTCGCCTTTAAAAATCCAAACTTTGACACCAATAATCCCGTAGGTAGTCTCAGCTTCAGCATGCGCGTAATCGATATTTGCACGTAAGGTGTGCAACGGCACCCGGCCTTCTCGGGCCCATTCGCTTCGAGCGATTTCTGCGCCACCAAGCCGACCGCCGATCTGAATCTTGACACCCAGTGCGCCCTGCCTCATAGCGTTTTGTACTGCGCGCTTCATCGCGCGGCGAAACATGACCCTGCGCTCTAGTTGCTGCGTTACATTCTCAGCTACCAACTGAGCGTCGAGATCTGGCTTGCGGATCTCTTCTATATTTATATGGACAGGGATGCCCATTTTCTTGGCGACTGCAGCACGCAGCTTTTCGACATCTTCGCCCTTCTTCCCTATCACAATACCGGGTCGTGCGGTATGAATAGTAATCCGCGCGGTCTCTGCAGGGCGCTCAATATCAATACGACTCACCGACGCGTGCGCCAGGGTTTTCTTGATAAAGGCACGAACTTCCAGATCAGCGTTTAATTTATCCGCGTAATCTTCACCTTCTGCATACCAGACGGAAGTATGCTTTGTAACAATCCCCAACCGTATACCAGTTGGATGTACTTTCTGACCCATGTCAGCTCCTGCTTCCGATGCTACTGATCGGCTACTTTTACGGTGATATGGCAGTAACGTTTAAATATTCTGTCAGCCCGACCTTTAGCCCGGGGCTTAAGTCTCTTGAGCGTCGTACCTTCGTCAACAAAGATAGTCGAAACCACTAACTCATCAACGTCTGCGCCTTCGTTGTGCTCAGCATTTGCGATTGCTGACTCAAGCAATTTTTTAACAATTGCCGCGCCTTTTCTTTTACTAAACACAAGAATGTCTAGCGCTTCTTCAACAGACTTACCGCGCACTTGATCGGCGATCAGCCTGGCCTTCTGCGCGGACAAATTCGCTCCGCTTAATTTCGCTGCTACTTCCATCGCCATAACTCCTGGACTCAGCCCCTGACCTTTCTATCTGCGACATGACCACGGTAGGTCCGCGTTGGCGCAAACTCACCAAGCTTATGACCAACCATCTCTTCAGTAACCGATACCGGCACGTGCTGACGGCCGTTATGGACGGCGACTGTGAGGCCAACCATCTGCGGCACTATCATGGATCGCCGGGACCAGGTTTTAATGGGTCGGCGATCGTTGTTTTCCGACGCGACTTCTACCTTTTTAATCAGGTGGATATCTACAAACGGACCTTTTTTAAGTGAACGTGGCACTATTAGCTCTCCTCTGGTCGCCGACGCTATTTCTTACCGCGACGACGCACGATCATGCTATCTGTCCGCTTGTTACCGCGGGTCTTATAACCTTTACTCGGCGTACCCCATGGCGATACCGGATGACGACCACCGGAGCTCTTACCTTCACCGCCACCGTGCGGGTGATCGACTGGGTTCATAGCGACACCTCGCACCGTCGGGCGAACACCGCGCCATCTAGATGCGCCAGCTTTGCCCAGCGAACGAAGATTGTGCTCACTATTACTGACTTCACCGATAGTTGCCCGGCATTCAGCAAGCACCTTACGCATCTCGCCGCTACGCAAACGCAGTGTCGCGTGCCGACCTTCTCTCGCCACCAACTGCACCGAGGTGCCAGCACTGCGTGCCATTTGCGCACCTTTGCCGGGCTTCATTTCGACGCAATGAATGACGCTACCAACAGGGATACTTCTTAGCGGCAGTGTATTGCCAATCTTTATGCCGGCGACCTGACCAGACTGCAAAACGTCGCCGGCTTTCAGGCCTTTGGGCGCGATGATATACCGACGCTCGCCATCGGCATAACACAGCAAAGCAATGTTAGCCGTTCGGTTCGGATCGTACTCAAGACGCTCTACTTTTGCAGGCACGCTATCTTTATCGCGCTTAAAATCTATAACTCGGTAGTGTTGCTTGTGACCACCACCGATATGGCGGGTCGTGATCCGGCCAGCGTTGTTTCGCCCACCGTTTCTACTTTGCTTTTCCAGCAACGGTCCGTGAGGCGCACCCTTATGAAGATCCGGGTGGACTATGCTAACAACAAATCTGCGCCCCGGAGAGGTTGGCTTTCTCTTAAGTACCGGCATTATAGCTCTCCTTAAACCGCGCTTGTGAAGTCAATATCCTGACCTGGAGCAAGCCGTACATAGGCTTTCTTCCAGTCAGAACATTTACCTAAACCGGTGCGTGTACGCTTGGTTTTACCCAGCATGCTAACGACCCTAACACCGACCACACTGACGTCAAACAAATGCTCAACTGCGGCTTTGATCTCGCGCTTATTAGCCGTGGTATCAACTATAAATGCTACCTGGTTGCTGGCTTCGGCCATGCCCGCTGTCTTTTCTGTGACCAGCGGCTTTAACAATACTTTGAAGATCCGCTCTTTGTTCATGCCAGCATCCCTTCAATTTTCCGTAGCGCGGCGACAGTCACCATTACTTTTTCGAAATGTATCAAACTAACCGGGTCAAGGCCCGCCGCATCCCGCACGTCCACCTTATGAAGGTTACGTGCAGACAAATATAAATTCTCATTGACTTCTTCGGTGAGAATAAGCACCTCGCGCATACCAAGCTCATCAAGCTTTTCTACCAGCGCTTTAGTTTTTGGCACCTCCATATCGAAGGCCTCCACTACCACCAATCGATCCTGCCTGGCCAACTCAGAAAATATTGAGCGCAGAGCCGCACGGTACATTTTTCGATTTAATTTCTGCCCGTGATCCTGAGGCTGAGCGGCAAAGGTAACACCACCCGAACGCCAAATAGGACTGCTCATAGTTCCCGCTCGCGCTCGACCGGTACCTTTTTGTCGCCAGGGCTTTTTGCCACCACCAGCTACTGCGGCGCGAGTTTTCTGCGCCCGGGTGCCCTGCCTGGCTCCAGCGAGAACCGCTGTAACAGCCTGATGCACCAAATCCTGATTAAATTCGCCGCCAAATGTCGCGTCAGAAACAGTTAACGTACCACCATTGCCATTAGGCGTAGCTATGCTTAACTCCATCTTCTAACCCTCTAGGCCTTAACTGCCGGACGGATAATTAGGTTGCCACCGGGAGCACCTGGCACCGCGCCTTTAATCAGTAGCAAACCGCGTTCGGCATCGACACGAACCACTTCCAGATTTTGCACGGTAACGTTACGGGCACCCATGTGACCCGCCATTTTCTTGCCTTTAAACACCCGACCCGGGGTCTGGTTTTGACCGATAGAACCGGGAGCTCGGTGAGAAATAGAGTTGCCGTGAGTAGCATCCTGCATCTGGAAATTCCAACGCTTCACGACGCCGGCAAAACCCTTACCTTTAGATACACCAGATACATCGACACTCTGACCGACTTCAAATCGCCCAACCGTAAGCGCAGCGCCAACCTCAAACACTTCGTCAATACCATCTGTGCGAAATTCTCTTAAACTGCTGCCCGCTTCTGAACCGGCTCTGGAATAATGTCCGGCCTGGGGCTTTGTGACTCGAGAGGCACGACGCGACCCGGCTGCAACTTGCAATGCGGAGTAACCATCTTGCTCGGGAGTTTTGACCTGAGTGATGCGATTGGGCTCAACCTCAACCACAGTCACTGGTATAGACACACCGTCGGAGGTGAATACGCGACTCATGCCGCATTTGCGACCGACTATTCCAACACTCATTTTGTAACCTCTTTAGTGTACGGGGCTTTTACCCGCTATGGCCGCCCATTTCAGAGCGTTACACCCCCGGGCTCTTTACCTGGCAGCGATGCCGGCAAGGGTGCCAGGATAGGGCTTGCTAATCTAAATTACACTTAACCTGCTTACTCTTAACTTGAGCTACGTTTTCGTTACGCAACGCTATCTGCTTTTAGCTCAAGCTAATATGCACGTCCACGCCTGCCGCTAAATCTAACTTGGTCAGGGCATCAACCGTTTTTTCTGTCGGCGCTACAATCTCCAGCAAGCGCTTGTGCGTGCGGATCTCATATTGATCACGAGCATCTTTATTGACGTGCGGCGAGATCAATATCGTGTAACGCTCTTTGCGCGTTGGCAGCGGAATCGGACCACGAATCTGCGCACCGGTTCGCCTAACCGTATCAACGATCTCCTGCGTGGAGGCATCGATCAGTTTGTGATCAAAAGCCTTGAGTCGAATCCTAATCCGCTGATCTTGCATCTAACCTGTCACTCCAAAAAGGACTAGCAACCCTGAGAACCGCTGCCTGGGCCGCCGATAACAGTATCGACAGGCCCCAAAAAAGAGGCGAAATTCTATATACGCACCAAGCAACTGTCAAGAAAAAACTCTGCTATTAACAGGGTTTTTTCTCAACGGGACGGCGCTACTCAATAATTTTAGCCACGACACCGGCACCAACTGTGCGGCCGCCTTCGCGGATGGCAAAACGTAGGCCGTCTTCCATGGCGATGG
>JAHRWI010000042.1 GCA_019090225.1 Porticoccaceae bacterium | reverse complement strand
ATGGTGATGACGGTGGAGCCAGGTATTTATATTGCGCCGGATAACACCAGGGTCGCCAAAAAATGGCGAGGCATAGGCATTCGCATTGAGGACGACGTACTAATTACTCGTAAGGGTATTGAAATATTAACGGCGGGTGTGCCCAAGACTGTTGCTGATATCGAAGCGTTAATGGCGGGTTAGCAACAGGCGTAATAATCGGGCTAGTAATATAGCCAGGCAGTCAGTGACGAAATATATGACCAGAGATACAACACCCGAAGCGCCACTCGAGGCACTATCTGAAGAGCTACCCGAAGAAGCTGATATCGCCATTATTGGTGGGGGGCTAACGGGACTCTGTACTGCGTTGTTTCTGGCCCGCCAACAAGCTTTATGGACGATTCTTTTACTGGAATCCGCCGACGCCTCTAATCATTCAGTGACTGGCGGCACGGAGTCGGGTTTTCACCATCGTCAAATCGCTCTGGCAGAAAGCAGCCGCCAACTTTTTCAGCAGGTAGGTTTATGGGCGGATATTGAGGGTCACTGTGCCGCCATTACTGAGATTCAGGTCTCTGACCGTGGTCATCCGGGCCACAGTCAGCTTGTCGCTAATGAGCAGGGTCTCGATGCTTACGGCTATGTGATTGACGCAGCAAAGCTGGCGGCCCTGGTGTCAAAAGCGGTAACCAGGCAGGTCAATATTCAGAGGGTCAGCTATCCTACTTCCCTGCCAGAAAAGTCTTCCACAGAAATAATCTTGAAACCCAAAGCCGAAGGTATGACTCTGCAACTAGGGGAGGTATCGATCTTTACCCAGCTTGCCGTATTGGCCAATGGCGAGAAGCCAGAGCAAGCTCGAAAACTCGGTGTTCAATTTGAGCGCAAAGATTATGGCCGGGTCGCACTCACCACCGAACTCACACTAAGTGATGCCCATCGAGGTATCGCCTATGAACGATTTACCAGCGCTGGCCCGATAGCCCTGCTGCCCTTGCCCGATGAAAACGGATCGCCACGGGCCTCACTGGTTTGGACGCTGGAACCGGAACAGGCTCAGCAACTGTTAAGCACTGAGGAAGAAGACTTTATAGATAAATTACAGACTTGCTTCGGTGATCGAGCCGGGCAAATTAAGGCAATCGTGTATCGCCATCTTGTACCCTTATCTTTGATCCTTGCTCGCGAACAGGTGCGTAGTCATCTTGTGCTGATGGGTACAGCAGCCCATAGCCTGCATCCCGTCGCGGGCCAGAGTTTTAATCTCACCTTGAGGGATATCGCAGGGCTTTGTGAGGCCTTAAATAAAGCCCACGTTAATTGCGAAGGCCTCGGTGATCTTGCCACCTTGGAGTTGTATGCGCACAAGCGAGCGGCTGATCAACAGCAAGTGGTGGCGTTTAGTGACGCTCTACCCGCGCTGTTTTCGAGCATGAATCCTCTATTGTCTGCCGTGAGAAATATGGGCTTGTTAGGTCTCGAGCTAGCGCCGGGTTTAAGAGGTGCTGTTGCCCAATTTGGTGCAGGGCTGGCAGCTCGCGAGGCGCACCTCAATGACTGAGCAACATTACGACGTCGTGGTGGGTGGTGCAGGGATTGTCGGTGCAGCTCTGGCCCTGTCCCTGGCCAGACTCAATGGCGAACAAGCATTGCGCGTGGCTCTGGTTGAACCCAGACAAGCTGAGCCAAGACTGGCCAGTGTTTCCGATGGTGATGTAGCCTTCGACTCCCGAGTGGTGGCATTAAACGAATCGTCTCGGCAACTGCTTATCAAATTGGGCGTCTGGGATCAGATTGTCACCACAAGAGCCTGCGCCTACACCCGTATGCAAGTTCGTGATAGCGAAGGCACCGGTTTTATCGGATTCGATAGCGCGGATATTCAGCAAGACAACCTTGGCCATATAGTCGAGAACTGGCTAGTTTTAGACGCTTTGCGTGAGGCTATCGATGAGCAAACCAATATTGATCTGCTGTGCCCTGAGCAGATTAACGCTCTGTCTCGTACGGAACATACCGAATCGAGCAAAGACACTCGCCTGGTATTGGGCCTTGAAAATAAGACTATATCGACGACGCTGCTGGTCGCAGCCGATGGCGCACAGTCAAAACTCAGAGACATATGCGGATTCAAAACTCGTCAATGGGATTATGGTCATCAGGCTATCGTGGCGACTTTGCGAGGTGAAAGCAGCCATCAATATGTTGCAATGCAATGGTTTACCCAGGACGGCCCTTTAGCGTTCTTACCCCTGCAAAGCAAAGCTGGCGATAGTCACTATGTTTCCATCGTCTGGTCCCAGAGTCATGAACGTAGTGATGAATTGATGGCCATGAGCGAGCAGGGTTTTTGCCGCGAACTAAGCCGGGCCAGTGAAGCTTATATGGGCAATCTGGAGCTGGTTTCGGCGAGACAAAGCTTCCCGCTACGCCAGTGCCATGCCATTGATTACGTGCAAGCGCGCGTTGCCTTGATAGGTGACGCCGCCCACGCCATCCACCCCCTTGCTGGTCAGGGGGTAAACCTCGGCTTGAGTGATGTCAGAGTGCTAAACGAAGAGCTAGCAAAGTGTGCGAATAAGGACCTGGATATAGGCACTCACGAAATATTGCAGCGTTACCAACGTCGTAGAAAACCCGAAAACCTGGCTGTCATGGCGGCCATGGAAGGCTTTAAGCGCCTGTTTGAGCGAGAAGAACTACCCCTGAGGTTTTTACGCAACCTGGGTATGAACCGGCTCGATGCCCTGGCACCGTTGAAAAACCGACTGATTAAGCAAGCGATGGGGCTCGGTAGTAGTGTGTTTTAAGGGGAGATTGTTAGTATTGAATATTGCAATCTAGTCTAATTCTGACCTATTCCCAAAAAATATCATGGTAGGCCCATGTATTTGCGGTAGTCCTCGGCGAAACGTATTCGTCTGTGGGTGGGAGGGCGCTTGGTTGAGCGTGGCCGGGCTTATTTCGATAAAGGCCCCGTCGGTGTTGGGCGATGAGCAAGGCTGACCAGGATGCGGTGCTCGTGTTTTGAATACCTTATAGCGCCTGCGCAGCGGAAAGCAGACTGAGTGAATGTTCCTTGGTTGGTCGACCGATTAAGCACACCGGTTTAAGATACAGACCTTTTAAAAGTCGGTGTGGCCATGTTGCTACGAACCTCTCTCTACTCCGCACATCAAAAACTGGCTGCCAAGTTGGTGGATTTTGGTGGCTGGGAAATGCCCCTCCACTACGGTTCTCAAATTGCCGAACACCATAGCGTGCGCCGCCAGTGTGGGATGTTTGATGTTAGCCATATGACCATCGTTGATGTACTTGGCTCAGGGGCGCGAGCGTATCTGCACTACCTGCTGGCCAATGATGTCGATAAATTATCCGGTGATCGCCAGGCGCTTTACAGTCTTATGCTCAATGAAGCGGGTGGTGTTATCGATGATTTAATGATTTATATGATCGATAAGGGTTTTCGCCTGGTCGTCAATTGTGCGACGCGGGTAAAGGATCTCGCCTGGATGGAGGCTCAGGCAGGCAGCTTTGATGTGACTGTTACCGAACGAGATGATATGGCGATGCTTGCCATTCAGGGACCCGAAGCCATCGCAAAAGTGCAGACTGTGCTGCGCAGGCATCGAAGCGAACACGACAGCTTGATGATCGCTCAGTTACCACGGTTCGGGGCTGTGGTCCTTGATCAATGGCATTATGCCCGCACCGGCTACACTGGCGAGGACGGTCTCGAAGTGATGTTACCAGCGAGCCAGGCAGAAGCCTTTTGGTGGCAACTGCATGAGGTCGGTGTGGCTCCCGCAGGTCTTGGTGCCAGGGATACCTTGCGACTTGAGGCAGGGCTGAATCTATATGGCCATGAAATGGATGAGCAGACTTCACCCTTAGAGGCCAATCTGGCGTGGACCATAGCCTGGCAACCGGAAGATAGAAACTTTGTTGGTCGAGCGGCTGTCACGAAAGCTAGGGAGAGGGGGGTGCATAAAAAACTGGTCGGTGTACTGATGACTGAGCGCGGTGTTTTGCGGGCCCAACAAAGCATCTATTGCGGCGGTATTGAAAGCCCTGACACTGAAACAAGTACGGAAATAGGTATTGTAACTAGCGGTAGCTTTTCACCGACGCTGGGGTATTCTGTCGGCCTTGCTCGAGTTGACTTGAGCGAGGCTGGCTCTAGTATTAGTGATGCTGGTGAAGTTGAAATTCGAGGTAAACGCAAAGCCGTTCGTTTTGTTGCGGCAGGTTTTGTGCGCAACGGACAGATAACAATTGACTAACGTGATAAGAAATTAACGGAGACGAAAGATGGTCGAAACCCCTGCTGATCTAAAATATGCTGAGACTCACGAGTGGCTTCGTCAGGATGGTGATGGCGTAATTACCATCGGCATCACTGACTATGCTCAGGAAAGCCTGGGTGACGTTGTGTATGTAGAACTGCCAGAGGTCGGTGATCAGTTGTCCGCTCAGGACGAGGCAGGGGCGGTGGAGTCAGTCAAGGCGGCATCCGATATTTACGCGCCGGTATCCGGTGAAGTGATCGCCATCAATGAAGAACTCGAAGATGAGCCTGGAACCATCAATGAATCACCTTATGGTGACGGCTGGTTTTTTAAAATGCGCATGTCAGATCCGTCTGAGTTAGCCAGCTTACTCAGTGCCGAGCAATATATTACAACCACTGAGGAAGAGGACGAGGGATAGCGGCTGGCAGTGTTGCGCCAATGTTGCGGTACTGAGGATTTCGCCCTCTTTACCACCGCGCCGTGCTTTTGAGAGGTGGATCGGCGTATAAGCGATCAGTAATTATTCGATAATCCCCTTCGTCTTAATGTCCCGCTTTTTCCGGCTTAAAATATTATGTGTCTTGTCACTCTGGCTTTTCAAAGTCATCCAAAATACCCCTTGATTGTGGTTGCCAATCGGGATGAATCTTACGAGCGTGCATCGGCGGAGGCGGCTTTTTGGTCAGATCATCCCAACTTGCTTGCCGGTCGTGACCTCGAAGCCGGGGGTACCTGGTTTGGTGTTAATCGTGCTGGACGCTGGGCGACGGTGACAAATTTTCGCGGCGGTGCCCCGACGGCTGATTTGTCGAGAGGTGAATTACCCACCCATTACTTACGTGAAGACGCTCCCGATGTTGGCGCATATTTTGCCGAGGTGGACGCTAAAGCGGGTCGTTATAGCGGCTTTAATTTGCTGGCTGGGACGGTTGATGAACTGGCTTACTGTAATAATCTTAATGATTCAAACCAGAACCTTACGCCGGGGGTGTACACATTAAGCAATGATCTCCTCGACACCCCCTGGCCAAAAGCCGAATTAGCCAGAGAAAGATTACACCGAGCCATTGAAGCAGACAGCTTGCGCAGCGAGGACCTGGTGGCAGTGTTGGCGTCGCGGGAATGTTTTCCCGACGGGCGGCTACCGGACACAGGGGTTGGGCTTGAAATGGAACGCACCCTGTCGCCACCGTTTATTGTTTCCCACACTTATGGAACGCGATGTACCACGGTGTTGTTGATGGATAAGCAGGGCAAAGTGGAGTTTGCCGAGCAGACTTTTCTACGTGGCAAGGCGGCAGGCGATTTGCGCCAATATAGATTTAGTACTCGGAGCTGAGGGCTTTTGTAAGGGGTGCTAAGGTCAAGAATTCGATTGCCGAGCCTGGGCACCCGCCGGGTGAAGCAGCTGGCTCAATTCTGGCCTTTCCAGCGAGCTCTCCAGGTAATCACGAACAGCAAAGGTATCGTCAAGATCACAGGCGTGATCAACGATTGCGTTTAGTTCGCTCAGCTTAAGCTGGCGAATAACTGCTTTCACTTTCAATAAATTGGCAGAACTCATGGACAGGGTTTTATAGCCCATACCCACCAACAAAGCCGCTCCGATGGGATCGCCCGCGAGTTCACCGCAAACACTGACCGGACAACCTGCTGCTTTGGCGTCATCGGCGATCATTCGTAAGGCTTTAAGCAAGCTGGGGTGAAAAGTGTGATACAGCTCAGCCACCTGAGAGTTATTGCGATCTACCGCCAATAAATACTGGGTCAGGTCGTTGGTGCCCACCGACAGATAGTCGACCCGTCGAGCAAATTCACGAATCTGATAAACGGCCGCTGGCACCTCAATCATGGCGCCGATAGCGGGGAATTTAAATTGATAACCTTCTTCAAGGGTCAGTTCGTTATAGACGCGGCGGATCAGGACCATGGCGCTATCCAGCTCCATGGTGTTTGAAATCATCGGTAATAAAATACTTAAATTATCCAGGCCGACACTGGCGCGCATCATGGCCCGCAACTGAACAAGGAATATCTCTGGGTGATCGAGGGTTACGCGAATACCCCGCCAACCCAAAAAGGGATTTTCCTCCTTGATAGGGAAGTACGGCAGGGCTTTATCACCGCCGATATCCAGTGTGCGCATGGTGACGGGCAGCGGCGCAAACATTTCGAGCTGTTCCCGGTACATTTTGCGCTGCTCTTCTTCCGAGGGAAAACGGTCGAGCAGGAAAAACGGAATCTCGGTGCGGTATAGCCCGACGCCCTCGGCACCCCGGTTCAGGGATAACATCGTATCAAGGCGCAGACCGGTGTTGACCCAAAGTGAGATGCGGTGTTTATCGATGGTCTCACAAGGTAGATCTTTGAGGCTCTCCAGGTCTTTGGCCTGGGATTGTTCCTCCTGATAAAGATCTTTATAGACCTGTAGCCGTTGCGGGGTCGGTGAGCAGATAATCTGTCCCTGGTAACCATCGACGATCAGGCTGACACCGTCCAGCTCCGTCCAGGGGATATCGACCGCCCCCATAATCGTGGGGATACCCATGGCCCGGCCAAGAATGGCGACATGGGAGTTGTGTGAGCCCTTCACTGAGATCATGGCCCGGATATTTTCAAAGGGCACGTCGGTAAGATGAGGTGCTGCGAGTTCCTCACCGATAAGAATAGTATTTTCGGGATACACCGGTTCTTCGTGCTGAAGTTGTTGCAGATGTCCCAGCACCCGTCGGCCCAAATCCCGCACGTCGGCAGCGCGCTCACTCAAATAAGGGTTATCCATCTGACTAAAGGTGCGGATATGGGCAATAATCACCTGACTCCAGGCGCTCTGGGCACATAGGCCGCCTTCGATCAAGGTAACAACCTCGCCGCCCAGAGAGGTGTCTTCAAGCATACTGATATAGACATCGAACAGCGCTAGCTCTTCGCTATTGAGTTTGTCATTTAAGCTTTCTCGGACGCCACGCAGATCATCTTTGGTGCTTTCCAGGGCGTCGTGAAGTTGTTCAAGCTCATGGGGTATATCCGTGGCCAGACGGCGGGGAACAGCGTTGAGGTCTGCGGGGGTGGATACCAGCAGAACCGTGCCGATACCGATCCCCTGGGCACTAGGCAGGCCAACGTAACAGCGTTCATCGCCATTATCATAGATATGCTGAGAGATTGTCCGCCGTAACTCACCAGTGGCCTCAGCATGGGCGATGACGCCAGCCAGCTGTGCCGACACAGTGACCAGGAAAGCTTCTTCACTTTCGTCAAACTTGCGTCGCTGTTGTTGCTGAACGACCAGTACACCGAGCACATCTCGATGATGAATGATGGGTGCGCCCAGGAAGGATTTAAATTTTTCCTCGCCGGTTTCAGGGAAGTAGGTAAAACGTGGGTGGGCCTCAGCGTCCTCAAGGTTCAGAGGCTCGGCCCTGTGGGCCACCAGGCCCACCAGACCCTGTTCGGTGCTCATGTAAACTTTGCCAACCGATTCCTGTAGCAGGCCGTTGGTAGCAGAGAGCACATAACTGTCGTTGTCGGCGTCATACAGGTACACCGAGCAAACGCCGGTATTCACCACTGATTTAACACGAGCGACAATAATATCCAGCACGGCGTGAAAGTCGTCAGCGGTATTTACTTCCTGGACTATCTTGCGCAGTGCATCAAGCATAAGCATCGATTACCGTTTGCGACTGGTGAGCTTGCGTTCAATTTCGCTGTGTACCTGGGCGAGTTCTTTGAGCGCTTTTCGGTACACATCACGTTTGAATTCGATCACCTGACTGATCGGGTACCAGTAATTGACCCACTGCCAGCCATCGAATTCGGGTTTTGAGCCACGATCAAAGCGAATAGCGTTCTGATCACCGGAGAGCCGCAGTAAATACCATTTTTGTTTTTGACCTATACAGACGGGGGATTTATTGCGTCGGATATAGCGTTTCGGCAAGTGGTAGCGCAACCAGCCACGGGTCTGGCCCAGGACTTCGACGTCGTTGGACTCCAGGCCCACCTCTTCGTAGAGTTCTCGATACATGGCGTCACCAGGTTTTTCGCCCGCATCAATACCGCCCTGAGGGAACTGCCAGGCATCCTGACCAATGCGCTTGGCCCACAGCAATCGGCCTTTACCGTCGGCGAGAATAATGCCGACATTCGGACGAAAGCCATCGTTATCAATCATATCCATTGAATATGCCTATTGCTCTGTAAATCTAACTTTATAAATCAACTGCACCAGGCCGCTCCGCTTATCGACTATCTTCAAAACCCAGCAAATAGCGAGCCATATAGAAGCTTATTGTTCCACAGTTGTTCACCGCTCAGCAAACAGTCGTTGAGGGTCACCTACAATGCCGGTATTCTGCCCCTCTTTTGAAGGTCGCCCGGCAGTATTAGAGGCGATAGTGGGCTAGTCACGAGGTGGTTTTAGGGTGTCGTTAGCGTTATTTGATCTGGACAATACGCTCATCGCTGGGGACAGCGATTACGAGTGGGGCAAGTGGTTGGTGCACAAAAATAAAGTCGATAAAGACCACTACAAGCGTATGAATGAGCAGTTTTATCAAGACTACGAAGCCGGTGTTCTGGATATCTACGCCTACCTGGATTTTGCTCTGGCACCCCTGGCGCAAATTGAAGCCGCTGAGCTGGCCGCCCTGCACCGAGAGTTTATGGAGCAAATCATTGCCCCCATGTGGTTACCCAGTGCGGAAAAGCTGCTGGCCAGGCACCGTGAAAAAGGCGATCTGTTGGTGATTATCTCGGCGACCAATCGCTTTATTGTTGAGCCGATCTGCCACAAGCTCGGCGTTGAAGAGATCATTGCCACCGAGCCAGAACGAATCAATGGCCGCTATACCGGCAAAGTATCGGGGGTGCCCAGCTACCAACAGGGCAAAGTTGAACGTTTACATGACTGGCTACAGAGTCGGCATGAAACTTTGCCGGGCAGCTATTTTTACAGCGATTCAATTAACGACCTGCCGCTGTTGCAACTGGTTGATAATCCGGTCGCCGTTAATCCAGATAGTAAATTGAAAGCAGAGGCCGAGGCCCAGGCCTGGCCGATAATGTCCTTGCGTGGCTAAGGCTCGGGACGTACTGTTTCACCCTCATTGTTAACTACAATCAACTCGCAAGGTTCATTACCCAGAGACACTTAAGCCCACGGACACTTAAACCCAGAGATACTTAAGGAATAATGCTTACCTACCCAACGATAGATCCTGTTCTTATTAGCCTTGGCCCGCTCAAGGTGCACTGGTATGGCCTTATGTACCTGCTGGGCTTTCTCGGTGCCTGGTTATTGGCTCGCTCCCGTAGTCAGCGAGCCTGGTCGCCAGTGCGCAAAGATCAGGTAGAAGACCTCATCGTCTATGCAGCATTCGGCGTTATTCTCGGTGGTCGTTGCGGCTACGTGCTGTTTTATAACTTCGACAAATGGGTCGCTGATCCGCTGTGGTTGTTCCGACTCTGGGAAGGAGGTATGGCCTTTCACGGCGGATTATTGGGCGTGATTATCGCGATGCTCATCTATGCGCGGCGCATCGGCCAATCCTTCTTTGAAGTAACGGATTTTATGGCACCTCTGGTGCCGATCGGCCTGGGCCTTGGGCGGCTGGGAAATTTTATCGGCCAGGAGCTATGGGGGCGATCCACCGAGCTGTCTATTGGCATGATCTTTCCTCATGACCCAGAGCAATTAGTTCGCCATCCTTCACAGCTGTATCAGTTTGCCCTTGAGGGCTTGCTGTTGTTTTGCCTGTTGTGGTGGTTTTCCCGCAAGCCCCGGCCAATCGTTGCGGTCAGTGGTTTGTTTTTGTTTTTGTACGGCGCATTCCGCTTTGCCGTCGAATTTGTTCGGGAGCCAGATGACCACATCGGCTTCGATCTTTTTGACTGGATGACCCGAGGTCAGATATTGAGTTTGCCGATGATCCTTGTCGGCGTGATTTTGATGGCCTGGGCTTATTGGTTTCACAATAAAACACGAGTAACTTCCCCGTGAGCACGAAAAATAGCAGGGCCTGACATGCAGCAATACCTGGACTTAATGCGGCACGTCCGCAACACCGGTACACAAAAAGGTGATCGCACCGGCACGGGTACGCTGAGTGTCTTTGGTCACCAGATGCGCTTTAATTTAGCCGACGGCTTTCCCCTGGTAAGCACTAAAAAAGTTCACCTTAAATCCATCATCTACGAACTGCTATGGTTTCTATCAGGTGACACCAATACCGAGTACCTGCGTGATAACGGCGTTTCTATCTGGGATGAATGGGCCACAGGAAGCGGAGACCTTGGTCCGGTTTACGGTTACCAATGGCGTTCCTGGCCCCTGCCCAATGGTGGCGCTATCGATCAAATCACCGAAGTCATCGAACAACTTCGTACCCGGCCTGATTCTCGCCGCTTAATTGTCTCGGCCTGGAACCCGGCCCAGCTGCCGGATGAAAGCATCCCGCCCCAGGCCAACGTCGAACAGGGCCGGATGGCATTAGCGCCTTGCCATGCCTTTTTTCAGTTTTACGTTGCCGATGGAAAATTAAGTTGTCAGTTATACCAACGCAGCGCCGATATTTTTCTCGGCGTCCCCTTCAATATCGCCTCCTACGCCCTGTTAACCTTAATGGTTGCTCAGGTCACCGGCCTTAAGCCCGGTGAGTTTATTCACACCCTGGGTGACGCCCACTTGTATTTGAATCATCTCGAACAGGCTGACCGTCAGCTAGCGCGAGAACCCCACGCCTTGCCGCAGATGAAATTAAATCCGGAAGTCAGCGATATTTTTAGTTTTGACTACGACGATTTTCAGTTGGAAGGCTATGCGCCTCATCCGGGGATTGCAGCGCCGATAGCCATTTAGCGGCAGTGGCTATTTTGTTGCGGCAACTAATAAGGAAACGATGAATAAACCGCTAATTATTGATTATTACAGTGACATACTCTGTGTTTGGGCCTGGATCACCCAGCGTCGTATCGAAGAGGTCAACCTATCCCTGAAAGGTAAAGTTGAATTTCATTATCACTATGTTGATATATTCGGCGATACCCACACAAAAATGCTGGAGCAATGGCAGGCAAAAGGCGGTTATGAAGGCTTTGCAAAGCATGTGCAGCAGTCGGCTTCAGGTTACGGATCAGCACCAGTAAATCCCAAAATTTGGACAGAAGTTCGGCCTGTTACGTCAGCAAATGCTCACCTCATACTAAAGGCTATTGAGCTAAGTTATGACAGGGAAAAAAGTATCGAAATTGCTCTAAAGCTGCGTGAGGCTTTTTTCGTCGATGCCCTGGATATAGGCAAGCTTGACGTTCTCTATGACTTAGTGGCTGATAACGATCTTGATCACACCTTGATAGATGCCCATGTTCAGGCGGGGTCAGCTATTGCGGCATTAATGCATGATCATCAACAATGTAAACAACAAAATCTTAAAGGCAGCCCCTCATATGTGATAGATGGAGGCCGCCAAATTTTATACGGCAATGTCGGTTATCGAGTTCTCCATGCCAATATTGACGAGCTCGCGAAAAAGCCACAGGAAGAGGCCAGTTGGTGCTAACGGGCTCAAAGTGTTGATAGCATCAAACCGTTTAATCAGCCTTAAGTATTTTTAAAGCAATCATCGTGATTATGACCAGCGCTAAGCCGCCTCAATAAAACCTTTCCACGTAGCCATATATTCCACAAAGGCTTCGCCTAGCCCTTCGGCGCGAAGGTGATCCGCCGAGACCGGATTGCGGACGGGCATAAAAGCACTGTCCGCCTCAGTTTGGTTCGGGAAGTCGTGATGCAAAATTGCGGCTCGGCCCAGCAGCACCAAATCAATACCGGCATCGAGGCAATGTTGCGCGTCCTTTGGTGTGCGGACTTTGCCCGCCACACCCAGGCGCACTTCACCGCGATCCAGCTCGGTGAAGTAGGACATCAAGCTTCGACCCTGGTGGGCTTCTTCGGCGGGTTCTTTAAAGACATCCCACAGAGACATATCGAGATAGTCGACCTGGGCTTCGGTCATGAGTCGTTGGGCGATTTCTACGGCTTCGGTAAGCACGATGCCAAAGCGTTCTGGGGACAGGCGCACCCCGACATTAAAATCGTCCCGACAGCGTTGGCGAATACCGGCGATAATGTCAAAGAGTACCCGTGATCGATTTTCCAGGGAGCCGCCGTACTGATCATCACGCTGGTTGGTTTCGCTACTGAGAAACTGGCAGACGATATAACCGTGTGCGCCGTGAATTTCGACACCATCAAAACCGGCTTTTTCGGCACGTTCAGCTGCGGCAATAAAATCCTCGATCAGTTGCTCTACTTCGGCGGTGGACAAGGCTCGTGCGTTGGTTTCGCTATCTTCTGAAGGCGCAACAGGCCGTTCGCCGACTAAGTCCTCTGGTGAGCGCATACCGGCGTGATGGATTTGCACAATGGATAGACTGTCGTGCCGGTTAATATCTTTAGCCAGGCGGCTTAGGCCTTCCAGATGGTCGTCAGAAAAAATACCTAGCTGCCCCGGAAACCCCTGGCCGACTGCTTGCACATGGGCCGCGCAGGTCATGGTTAAACCAAATCCGCCCTCAGCGCGCATGGTCAGCCATTTGTGTTCATCATCAGAAAGACGGCCATCGGGATGGCTTTGTAAGTTGGTCAGTGGGGCAAGGGCAAAACGGTTTTTGAGGGCTGGGCCGTGGATAAAGCTTAAGGGCTGAAATAAAGACTGCATTTTTTAGATATCCTGTATCGCTTGTTGATTTGAATGGGCAGTTGTTGACTTGTATGGCTTGCTGTTAGCTTGTTGTATTGAGTGTTGTATTGGACGTCATTTTGGGTACAGCCCGGTGCGGGCGATAAATTAGCTGCGCGGCATAATAAGCCCTTGGCTTTATTGTGGTCAATTTTACTGGGTAATTTCACCGAGCAGTTTTGCAGGGCAGCCTGCCGATATTATCGTTGATGTCGCGGCCGTTAACATCGTGAATACAGAACGACAAGTATTGTGCCAGGAGTAGCGAATCAGTGTGGATTGCTGGAAAATACAGATTCCGCGCAGCGGTTAAAAAGCAGAGTTTTAAGAAGCACGGCTAGTTATTATTCCCAACCAACTCACTAGGCTAGAGAGAGATAAGTGACGATAATCGCATTGATAGTAGCGGTAGCGGATAACGGTGTTATCGGTAATAACAACGAGCTGCCCTGGCGAATTTCCGCCGACCTCAAATATTTCAGACAGGTCACCCTGGGCAAACCCATTATCATGGGTCGTCGCACCTATGAGTCCATTGGTAAACCTCTGCCTGGACGCACGAATATTGTCATGACTCGCGATGCAGCGTGGCAAGCCGAGGGCCTTGAGATTGCCGGTGACTTGACCCAGGCCCTGGTGATGGCGACAAAAATAGCTGACGATTCCGGTGTCGAGGAAGTCATGGTTATTGGCGGTGAAACGATCTATCGCGAAGCGCTGTCCAAGGCCCAGCGTTTATACTTGACCCGGGTTCATACTCAGGTTGATGGTGATGCTTTTTTCCCGGATTTAAATAAGAACGAATGGCTGGAAACAAGGGTTCAGCATATCGAGGCAGAGGGGCAAACCCCCGCCTGCACTTTTGTCCGCCTGGATAGGAAATAGTAAAAAACGAGTCAATAAGCAAAATGAAAAAGACTGTAAAAAAACAAAATCTAATCGCCTGTCGTCTATTAATGGTGGTCGCCCTGGGCCTCGCGATTCCAGGGCTGACTCCAGGGCTGGTCCCTGGACTACAGGCAACAGAGCTAGATATCGTAATAAAAGCCGGAGCCGACAAAACCGCTGCGGCCCAGGCTTCACAACGCCGTATTGACGATACTGCGCAGCAAAGCGATTCCCTGCTGCGACAGTTTCAGCTGGTGAACAAGCAAATAGAAGGCTTACAGGTATATAACGCCCAGCTCTCACGGCAAATCGACAACCAGCGCCGTACCGTGTCGGAAATTGAACAATCCATTGAAAACGCCGCCTTGATCGAGCGGCAGATCACCCCCCTATCTTTAAGCATGCTCGATGCGCTTGAGCAATTTATTCACCTCGACCTGCCTTTCAAGTTAGCTCAGCGCCAGTCCAGCATTGATCAGGTGCGCAAAAATATGGATTCTGCCAGCTTCAGCGCTGCTGAAAAATCCCGCCAGGTGCTGGAACTTTACGATATTGAAAGTGAATACAGCGCCACCATCGAACAATTCGATGGGCTTCTGGGCACAGATGAGTTACTGGGAATAGATGGACAGCAGCGCCAGGGGGCTTTTTTGCGTATCGGACGTTTAGCCCTGCTGTTTCAAAGCGGTGACCAGGGGCTGACCAAAGTCTGGGATAAAAACACCAGGCAGTGGCAGGGGGTATCGGCGGGCGAATACCGTCGCTCGGTAGCCGATGCCATTCGCATGGCTAAAAAACAAGCACCTCTGGATATGATGAAGTTGCCCATAGCAGCACCAGAGTCAGCATCAGCAGCTGGGCCAAATAACAGCGCAGCAAAAATAAATACCAGCGGGGCTACCGCAGTGGAGGCAGCTTCGTGAGTGCTTTTGTAAAAGACTTGCGCGAAAGCAGCCTGAGCTGGGCCTTGTTAATATTTTTAGTGCTTTTTACGCCAGCCACTGTGATGGCAGAAGACCGGACTAATCTCACCGAAGCCAAATCACTCGACGAGCTCCTGCAGTTAATCAAAGCCGCCAAACTTAGTGAATCGAAAGAACACCGCCAGCGTGAACAGGCTTTTAAGCAGGACAAAAATCGCCAGGCTGAATTACTCAAACAGGCCCAGGCGAAAAAAGCTGAGGAAGAAACTCGTAGCGCTGAACTTGAAAAAACCTTTGCTGAAAATGAGCGGGCTCTGGAACTGCTAGAGGAGCAAATGCAAAACCGATTGGGTACGCTAAAAGAGTTGTTTGGTCATATTACGGCGGCGGCGGGCGATACCGTTGCCCGGCTCGACCAATCTTTAGTCAGTGCCGAATACCCTGGGCGCAGCGAATCCTTAAATGAATTAATCGAAAAAATGAGCAGCAATAGCCGCTTGCCCTCCCTGGAAGATATCGAAAACTTGTCTTACGAGATCAGCCGGGAGATGGTCGAGTCGGGGCGGGTCAGTCGATTTACCCGAGATGTCCTCGCTGCTGATGGCTCGCAAAGTGAACAAGAGGTGCTGCGAATAGGTTTGTTTAATCTGGTCTCCAATGGCCATTATCTGAGTTATAACCTGGACAGCGGCGTACTGACTGAACTGGCCCGCCAACCCTGGGGCCTGAGTAAAGGCGCTAGTGCCTTGCAGGCCGCGAATGTCGGTTTTGTCCCCGTAGAAATTGACCCCACTGGCCCGGCTGGCGGTGATTTGCTGGATGCTTTGGCTGACCGACCAGGCTTGATAGAAAAGTGGCATCAGGGCGGTTTGGTGGGTTATGTCATTACCGGCATCGGTGCTCTGGCATTGGTATTAGCCCTGTGGCGAGCTTTTGTTTTGCGGGGAGTCTCTGTTCGCGTTCGAGCGCAGTTAGGCGCGGGAGCGGCTGATCCGGGCCAGTCTCTAAATAACCCCCTGGGTCGAGTGCTCAGCGTCGCGGACGCCCATGCGGGGCTCGACCCTGAATCTATGGAGCTGAAACTCCATGAGGCAATATTAAAAGAACGCCCGGCCATTGAGTACGCGCTCAACCTACTCAAAATTATCGCCATGATTGCACCTTTAATGGGCCTGCTGGGCACCGTCACCGGCATGATTATCGTATTTCAGCAGATTACGATATTCGGCGCGGGTGACCCAAAATTAATGGCAGGAGGCATTTCCCAGGCTCTGGTCACCACCGTCCTCGGTCTGCTGGTGGCGATTCCGACACTGCTCCTGCACACATGGGTTAACGGCTATGCGCGCAGTATTTTGCATGTGCTCGAAGAGCAAAGCGCTGGCATAGTTGCCTTAAAAGCCGAGGCAAAGCAGCCCCGTGCCAGCTAATTACCGCTCTTTGCCAAAGTGCCAATCGTTGTCTAAGTGCAGGTCGTTGTTTAATTACAGACCACAGCCGATTCGAATAATGAACGGGGTCTGATGATGAATACCTTATTCGACATGAGCAATAACTTGATGAAACTGGCCGATATGGGTGGCCCGGTGCTGCTATTTATTGTCGGCCTCATTTTGCTGCTCTGGTTATTGTTAATTGAGCGGCTGATTTACTACCGCACTGCCCTGCGTGTCGATATGGCGCAATGCCTCAGTATTTGGCAGCAACGTAAGGATAGGCATTCGCGCCGCGCTCGCCATGTCCGTATGGCCCTGCTAGCTGATATAAATGGTCGAATCGACCGCTTTGTGCCGATGATAAAAACCTTGGTGGCCCTTGCGCCGCTGTTTGGTTTGCTCGGTACAGTGACCGGCATGGTGAGTGTGTTTGAAAGCATGGGGATTGCCGGTGGTGGTAGCGCACGGGCGATGTCGAGCGGGGTATCCAGAGCCACTATCCCGACCATGGCGGGGATGGTGGCAGCGCTCTCTGGGCTAATTGGTATGACCGGTATTGATCGCCTGGGTCGCAGGGCAAAAAGTCATCTGGAAAATAGCCTTCTGATGGACGAGACGAAGCAAGATGCGTCGACAATTAATTAGCCAGCAGAGCAGCGAAAGTACGCCGACTCAGGCCATCGACCTGACGCCCATGCTTGATGTGGTGTTTATTCTGCTGATCTTTTTTATCGTCACCGCGTCCTTTGTAAAGCTGCCAGGGCCTGAGGTGGAGCGTAGTGAGGCCTTGACTGCTCAGGCCAGAAAGCCAGCCATGCTGGTGGCGATTGATCAGCACGATGTTATCTGGATGGATAAATCCCCACTGGCTGACAACCGGATCAAAATCGAACTCGCCCGCCTGTTGGCAGAAACCCCCAGGGGCAGTCTGGTGATTCAGGTAGATAAGCGCGCCAGTGTTGGCCGCCTGGCTCTGGTGTCCGATCTGGCCGGGCAGCTGGGCATCAGCGATATATCGGTATCGACTCTCCATGACTAGCGTCTCTAATACACCAATCATTGTGGCGAGCGGCGCTGGTCGAGAAGGCAGAGGTGGCATACTTGTCCGATTCACAGCCGCATTAATCACTTCGGTTTTAGTCACGGCTGTCTTGCTGGTGTTGATGTCTTTAATGGTGATGAATAATGGCGATGTGCCCGAGAGAAAAAGTGCCTATAAAATTGCCGATATCTGGCAGCCAGGGCGCAGTTTGACCGAACGCCTTAGAACGCCAAAACCACCTAGACCGGCAGAACCATTATTAAGCCAACCGAGTATGCCCCGGCAAAGTTTGCGTTTTGACCCACCAAAAGCCGGTATCACCCTCCACCCAGCGCCCAGGCCTACTGTTAATTTAAATATCGGTGTCGGCAGCGGCGATTTCGCCCGCGATACCGATTTTATTCCCGTCTATGTGCCCCAACCGCTGTACCCGCGTCGGGCACAGTCAAAGGGCCGCACCGGTTATGCAATCGTTGAGGTGGTGATTACCAGCTCTGGCGGGGTGCGCGATGTGCGCCTGCTTGAAGAGTCACCGCTTAATTATGGCTTCGGCAGCGCTGCTTTAAAGGCCGCGATTAAACTTAAATACAATCCGCGAGTTGTGGATGGCAAAGCCGTAGAAGTGCCTGGGGTGATGTATAAATTTAGCTTCCGACTGGAGTAGCGCCTGGATGCGCAGGGATTATATCCGATCTATCTTTATCTTTTTGGCAGTATGCTTGTTCACGGTTGGCGGGAATTTTCTTTTTGCTGCTGATAGTCAATTCGAAACAGGAACAAAAAAAGAAACAAAAGCCAATATAAACCAGTACGCAGAGGTTAAGACGCGACGACGACAGGCCGTGGGTCAGCGTTGCGCGACTAAGCTCGAAGCCGCACAGGCAGCTATCGCCGATAAACAATGGTCGCAGGCGGAAAAAACTCTCCGCCTCGCCGCTGAAAAATATTGCGCCAGCAGTTTTGAGAAATCCCAGGTGTGGAATTATCTCGGTTATGTACATTACGTCCGACAGCAATACCGCAAAGCGTTGACTGCTTATCTAAAGCTGATCGATGAGCCGGAAGCTGAAGCCGCCATGAAACTAAGTACCTACCACACAGTGGCGCAACTGTATTTTCAGCTTGAGGATTACGCCAGTGCAGAGGCCTTTATTGAACGCTGGATAAAAGCTTCCGGGATTAGTGGTGAGACAGTCGACCCTGAAACAAAAGCACTCTTAGCTCAGGCTTATTATCAGCTGGATCGCAAAGGTGAGTCGCTGCGTTATCTACAGGGAGCGCTTGCAGACTATCAGGCCAGAGGCAAGTCGCCACCAGAAGCCTGGTGGTCTCTCGAAAGCCTGTTGTATTTTGAACAGGAGCAGTACCGACAGGCACTACCCGTACTCAAAAAACTCATTAAGCACTACCCCCGCTATCGCTACTGGCATCAGTTGGGGGGCCTGTACAGCCAGCTCGATAAAAATATTGAGCGTCTGGTAGCGACGGAGATTGTTTATCTGGCGGGGGCTTTAAATAAAGAGCGCGAGCTGGTGTCACTGGTCTATCTCTACCTGGGTGCAAATACCCCCTATCGCGCGGCAGTGACACTCGATACCGCTATTAATCAAAGACAGATTGCTGCGACAGCCAAACATCTGGAGCTGCTCGGTCAGGCCTGGCAGCAGGCCGGAGAGGGTGACAAAGCCAGGCCGGTGCTAGAAAAAGCGGCGGCCATCTCTGGGCAAGGCAAAATTTACGCCCAGCTAGCCGGTGTTTATCTCGATATTGGTGACAATGAAAGCGCCGTAGCGGCTGCAAAAAATGCCCTAAGCAAAGGCAAGCTAGCACGCCCAGGCGCTGTGCAACTGATCCTTGGCAATGCCCAGTTGAATTTGCATTGTTATGACCAGGCGATAAAGGCTTTTGAACAGGCTGGCAAATACAAAGCTGTTGTTACCAATGCCGAGCAATGGCAAGGCTACGCTAAGGCAGAGGGTGAGCGTGTTAGGGGTTTGCGAGCAGCAGGAGCGATTTTACCGGCGTGTGGTGCTTAGTGTGAGGCGTCAAATATTTGCTCATCTGTGCAGATCCAGTGCTTTACTCTGAAAGCGGGTAGATCCGGTAAGCTCGGCTTGGTAGGTATTAAAAATGGAACCGACACGGGGTTCTTGTATGCTGATGTTGCATTGCAAGACCAGACCCTGATATCCCTTGTCCATCCTTGAGGTCATGTTGACCTTTTTTAATATCAGAAACATCTATCTGTATTTTCTTAAGAATTTCGAGCATCAAATCGTTTGTAGAATCTAATATCCAAGGTATGCCCAGCGACCGGCTCTCGATCTTCTGCAAACGGCGTTTGAAGTCCTATTTTTGCGATGCTTTTCACTGGTTAAGCTCCACCGGACATTCGGCATGTGTCCAGGCCAGCCAGGAGCCTTCGTAATTTCTAACCTTATTAAACTCCGCCAACTTGAGTGCAAATAAGGTGTGGGCCGCTCGAATACCCGCGTGACAATAGGTAATAATGTCGTCCTGAGGATGAATATCGTGAGCTTCAAACAGTTCGCATAACGTGTTTTTAGGTTTGAAGCACATGGTTTCAGGATCGATGAGCTGACTCCAAACCAGATGAACAGCGCCGGGAATATGACCCGGCGAGCTTTTGGGCGTCGCTTCGGTGCGTTGCCATTCTTTATCACCACGTACATCAAGAATCACCTGGCGAGGCAAACCAATAGCAGCTTGTACGTCGCTCGTTGTGGCAATTTGTTGTCTATCTATTTGAGGTGAAAAATCTAAAAAATCGACTTCAGTTGAATGATTGTTGACTGGAAAACTCTGTGTCACCCAGTTATCCCAGCCACCATCAAGCACCTTTACCCGGTGATGCCCGTAGTAGTTAAGCACCCACCACAGACGCGTGGCGAATAAGTTGTTGCCATCGTCGTAGACAATAACGTTGGTATTCCTGTCCATACCGAGTCTGGACATAAGGTGAGCAAACTGATCAGCGGGAATAACATCGCCATTTTCCCGGAGATAAGAACTACCGTTAAGTGCGACTGCTCCATCAATATGAGCAGCATCAAAACCGTCGCTCTGTCTTGTATCTACGATGCGTAAGTCGTGATCGTTCAGATGACGAGCCAAGTATTCGGCCGTCGCAAGAATTGTGCTATCTGGATTTTGCTTCATTACAGGTACTTCCCACAGCTATCTCCCACAGGGACTTCCCAAAAGCAAAGGCTCGCGCATGAAATAGTCAAAAGACTTTTGTGTTGCGCCGCGCTACGGATCAATCAACCATTTGCTGCCGGGGTGCAACAGGCCGCTGTACCAGGTGTTTCAGCAGCATGAAACAATTCAACATCCTCCATGCTCTTATAGGCTTCCCATGGAACGCCTGACAGATCCTTAACCCACGATTTGTCAGAACGGGCATAGCAGCAAACCGTTTCGCCTTCGCCATACACTGACAGGTCGGCCTGCTTAAGACGGCCGCGTAATTCTTCAAGCTCACTGTCCTCGTCGACCTGCAAACCAAGATGGTCAAGGCCATTGCTGACTCGCGTTGAAATAGCAAAATTTATGTGAGGCTCATTGAGCATCCATTTTGCGTAGTCCGCTTTTGTCTTAAGCGGTGCCGCATCAAATAAAGCACTATAAAAACGGATACTTTCGTCCAAACTTTCAACACCAATGTGGATATGCATTCTTTTCATGGAATTCTCCTGGTCTTGTTTACCTGCTTATTTCGGTGTCTCACAGCAATGACTCAGCTCAATAATCGAGCATCCGCTTGTTTTATCTTCGCGGATACTGGCCTGGTCGGTGCTGCAGCAATCTTTAACCATAAAACTAATGAGCTCATTCATAGCATCGAAGCGTGCAGAATAAATAACACTGCGTCCCGCTTTTTTAGAGGACACAAGGCCTGCGTTGGACAAGTGGTTCAAGTGGAAAGACAAGGTGTTGTGAGGGGTGTCTAGCGTTTCACTGAGCGCCCCCGCGGGCATACCATCGACGCCAGCCTTCACCAGTAGACGGAACGCTCTGAGGCGCGTTTCTTGAGAAAGTGCATCGAATGCTATCATTGCTTGTTTTATATCCATATGTCCAGACT
>JAHRWI010000041.1 GCA_019090225.1 Porticoccaceae bacterium | reverse complement strand
TCATAGGTCTTGCCATCGATGGTGAACTTGCCCGTGACTCGGCCGCTTTGATCCCAGTGCCCGGCGTAAGCGGTTGCCGAAACATTGTCATCGGCTGAAGCCGCCAAAGGATCTTGATCCGGATCATGAATGTCGTAGGGTTCCATTAGTGCCTTGTATTGCACGTCGATAGATACGCCACGTTGGTCATCAAATTTAATATCGTAATCCATCACCGGCTTAGTGCATTTAATGGCCAGGCCGTTGCCCAGTTTGTAGTCGTCAAAGTCGGTATCGGGGAAGGGCAAATGCACCTGGTTATTGGAGTAGCGCACCTGGTGGGGGGTATTAGAAAAGCCATCGGTGACGGTAATACTGGACAGCACCACCCCTGCATTTTGTCGGGTCAGTACATAGACATTGACGTGAATGGCCTCCTCAGCAACATAGAAGCCAAAATAATTGGTCTCCGCCCAGTAGTGGTCGTCGGAAGTGGGGGTGTGAAAATACATGTCTTTTTCGGTGATCATAATGGCTCCTCGCTTATTATCAGTAAATCCTGTGAAGGCTGGTTGCCTGGGTTTGGTAATCGTAACAGGGAATGGCAAAAAAATTTAGTCGGGCCAGTATTTAGACGGATTTCCTGCTAAAAATAAAGTTCGGCGTGGCGCTACATTTCGCTATGCTCGGCGGCTCTGTGCGCGGCGAGGGTCGGCTAGATTCAGCGAACTGCTCAAAATCCACTGAGTTGGGCAAATCGCTCCCGATGATAGGTGCTATCCCCCAGCGTCATCTCCGCTACTCGCGCACGTTTCATAAACAAGCCGATATCTTCTTCATCGGTCATGCCAATACCGCCAAACATCTGAATTGATTCTCGACCAATCAGGTTAGCAGCGTCCGATGTTCTGGCCTTGGCGGCGCTGATGAGCAGGTTGGCATCATGACTCTTGTCATCAATGGCTCGAAGCGCTGCCATGGTCATTGAGATCGCGTGTTCACGCTCGCAGAACATATCTGCGGCACGGTGTTTAAGGGCCTGGAAGGTACCGATTAGTGCGCCAAATTGCTGGCGGGTTTTCAGGTATTCCAGAGTCCGTTCGAAAGCCTCTGACATGATACCGACCAGTTCGGCATTGAGCCCGGCGATGGCGCAGTCAAAAACGGGATCCAGTATGTCTGCGGCTTTGCCGACCTCGCCGATGACTTGCTCAGCCGACACTTCTGTTCCATCAAATTCGATCAAGGCTGCATTGCGGCTATCGAGCACCTTCAAATCGGTAATGCTGACGCCTTTTTCAGCGGGGTCGATAAGGAACAGGGTGAGACCTTCCCTGTCTCCAGTTGAACCGGATGTGCGGGTCAATACCACCAGTTGATCCGCGCCGTAAGCATCTAGCACAAAGCGTTTTTCACCGCTTATTTGAAAGCCCTTGGCGCTTGTGTCGGCACGGGTGTTTACCTGCCAGGGTGAAAAGCGACCGCCTTCCTGAAAGGCCAGTGCTAGCACCTTTTCTCCCGTACAGATTCCTGGTAACCAGCTTTGTTTCTGGTCTTCGCTACCACCTCGTAAAATGGTGTTGCCCGCTAGCAGGACCGTGGATAAAAAAGGCTGGGCAGCCAGGGAGCGACCCAGTTCTTCGAGCACAATACCCAGTTCAGCGTAGCCGAGACCAAGGCCACCGTATTGCTCCGGGAAGATAATACCCGTCCAGCCGAGTTCGGCCATTTTTTGCCAGTGATCCCGCGAATAGCGCAGTGCTGTGTCACTACCAGGGTATGTGCCATCTCGGTGCTGTCGCACCTGATCGACCGCAAGGGTCCCTGCGACAAATTCGCGTGCTGAATTTTTCAGTAATTGCTGTTCTTCGGTGAGAACCAGTGCCATAAGACGTTTTCCTGTGGTGCGCAGGCGTCAGTGCGGCGCAGCCATATAAACTAGTTGATAAAATTATTCGGGCAGATCGAGGACGCGCTTGGCAATTACGTTACGTTGGATTTCGTTAGTGCCGCCTTCGATGGAGTTACCTTTGGCGCGGAGCCATTGTCGCGTGGTGCGCAATGCTGCCGGGGTAAAGCCAGGGCCTTCCCAGCCGATGCCATCGGTGCCCCGCATACTGATCATTAATTCGTGACGACGGTTGGTTAACTCGCTGCCGTAGAGCTTCAGCATCGAGGCGATGTGGCCCCCGCTCTGACCGGCTCTGGCTTCATCGGCACTGCGACTCATGGTAGTGCGCAATGCCAGGCTATCTAGCTCACATTGAGCGACCTGGTTGCGAATGCCTGAGTTGGCAATATGGCCCTGATCATCCGTACCCATTTCCTGTGCGGCTAGCTCGGGCAGAGTTAGCGCCCGCCGAGCATCGCCACGGCCAATAGACCCCAGCGCCTGGCGCTCGTGTTGGAGCAGTTGTTTCGCCAGCGTCCAGCCCTGGCCAAGGTGACCCATCAAACTTTCTTTGGGCACCCGGACATCATCGAAAAATGTCTGACAAAAAGCCGAGGGGCCGCTGATCAGTCGAATAGGCGACACGGAGATACCCGGTGTTTTCATGTCGATCAGCAAAAAGCTGATGCCCTCATGTTTCGACGCGTCGGGATCAGTGCGCACCAAACAAAACATCCAGTCGGCATCGTCAGCGTGGGAGGTCCAGATCTTCTGACCATTAACAACAAATTCATCACCGACCAGTTCCGCCCGTGTCGACAGGCTGGCCAGGTCGGAACCGGAACCCGGCTCGCTGTAGCCCTGGCACCAGAAAATTTCATCGCGGGCTATTTTCGCCAAATGCTGCTGTTTTTGCTCCGGCGTGCCGTGCTCAAGCAATACTGGTCCCAGTAAGGATAAACCAGCACTGATGGGTATCGCCCGCACTTTAGCGCGGCGTTGTTCCTGAGCGAGGATGCGGGCTTGATCAGCCGAAAACCCGGCACCACCGTATTCCTTTGGCCAGGTAGGCGCCAGCAGGCCCTGCTCAGCCATGTGCCGTAACCAGGCTTGTTCATAGGGTTTGGATTGCCGGGGATCCTGGCCATCAGCGCCGGGCGCCTGGCGAAGCTCGGCCGGATAGTTTTTCTCTATCCAGTCACTGACAATAATGCGGAATTTGTCGAGGTCTTTTTCTGAATTCATGGGTTTAAAATCTAAGGTAAATTATGACTTAGATTCTAACGTGCCGTGGCGCAAAGTGTAATATGTTATTTTTCTCGATTAGTTTTAGACCCTATACCACCATTTTTCCGTATAGCTTACGTGCGGGCTTAGGTACAGGCTTAAGTATCGGCACGAGGTTAAACAATGCGTTTCAGCGCACTTATCTGTTTATTAATCTTACCCTGCGGCGCACTCGCCGGCAGTGAAACGAATCCGCCTGAATTTCCCAAGGCAGTCAGTTCCGAGGCGCTTGTTCCCGAAGCAGCCGTTCCCGAATCAGCCAGCCCAGATGTAGGCCAATTTTTCGTGCTGGCCAATCTTGAATTTACCCTGCTCCATGAATTCAGCCATATGTTGATCGAGGAATTAAAATTGCCGGTGCTCGGCACCGAAGAGGATGCCGCAGATCGTATAGCGATGATTGTTATGCTCAGGGCGCGTCAGCATCAGTCCGCAGAAGAAGTCATCCCCTGGCTGTTTGCAGTGGCAGGCGACTGGTACACCGAGTGGGAACTAAAGGACAGGCCCTCAGGCAAGATCGATTACTGGGATAACCATCATCTAGAAATTCAGCGCTTTCACAACATTGTGTGTTTGATTTACGGCGGTAAGGTCGAATTACTCGAAGACCTGATAGATACGGAAATATTGCCTTTTGAGCGGGCTATGAGCTGTGAGGCGGAATATCGGCAGGCTGATCACGCGGTCCAGTGGTTGCTCGATACCTACGGTCATTCGGGAAAAATCATGAATACCGGCGAACAGTTTACGGTGACTTATGAGGAACCCATTGAAGGGCAGAATGAGCTTATGTTTGATTTACTTCAGAGCTCACGCGTCGCTGAAAAACTGGTTGCTGCCCTGTCTGCTCGCTTTAGTTTGCCACGGCCGATCAGTATTGAATTTGATAATTGTGTTTCCGAGCCCGATGCTTATTGGCATTCGCCGACGGCATCGGTGACGGTGTGCTACGAGTTGCTTGGCCACTTTCTTAATATGGCGGAATACCGGCAAAAAAACTCGCGGAGGGCCTGTAACATTCCATCTTTACGCAGATATATGGGTGCGCGTTTACGCTGCAATGACAGCAACGAGCGCGCGGAGAGTGAGGGCGAAGCAAAAATAGAGCTAAGCTCTCCCTAGAATGAGGAGCCAGCCTGGTTTAGAAATTCAATTTCTTCGGGGTTTGACGAGCGACCCAGCATTTTATTTCGATGGGGATAGTGGCCAAAGCGATCAATAATGGCTTTGTGTCGGATTTCAGAGCGCAGATTTTGCTCCAGTCCCCGTTCGCTGAACAATCCAAGGGCTAATTCATGGATATACTGAGATTCGCTGTGCATAAAAGGCATATATAAGAAGGCTTTTTGCTGGGACGATAAATCTTTCTGCACATTTAAAGCAATGGCCTGTTGAGCTAGGGCCAGGGCCAGGGAATCCTGTGCAAAGGCCTGCGCAGAGTCACGGTATAAATTTCGCGAAAACTGATCGAGGACAATAATTTCGGCGAGGCAGCCCAAAGATTGTTTACGCCATTCATGGAGTTCACAACGGGCGGCAGCCCGATGCTGGCTGGCAAATCGCTGGGCAACGATTTGGTCAATAGCCGGATCTGCCCGCCACCACTGGGCAGGGCTCAGCTCTTCAAACCAGAAATCAATCACCGCCCGATAGGATTCCATATCGTACTCAGCAGACGCCGTCTGGATAGCATAAAAAGATATTTATGCTATCCGAGCACAGGCTGGTTTTTAAAACTGATAGGTCGCGGTAAAAACCGTTTCATTGCGTCGTATACCCGGCTCGCCCAGATAGGAGCCAAGCCCCCAGGGGCCCTGATCATCGCCGCTTTCCCGCCAATAAAAATGCTGCTCGGCGGCGAATACCAGGCTTTTTGAATACAGGTATTCCATTTTTATCTTGTTATAAGCGCCGGTCGAACGTGGGTCGTAGGCAAATACGAACTGCGGTTTCCAAAGACCGGCGCGGCCATAGCTGGTGGATGCAGAAAAAGTGATAACAAATTCATCCTGATCAAGTTTGTCGTTATTCACACTCACAAAGCGGTCCGGTACCACTGAACCATTCACTACAGCGGGCCTTACGTCATAAAAGCTACCCTGATAATAGTTGTTGTAGTCGAGGTAACGTCGCCAGAAAAACTGGGTGGAGAGAAAAAATGTCCGCAAACTATTGAGTGCGGGAATCCATGTAGGCCGATCGAGACCAATCATGACCACCGACTGGTGGGCGGTATCAAAACCGTCCCCGTCAGGGTCGGCTCGGTGTGGGGCGCCTGCAGCGATGGATACCGGAATCCCTTTGGTAATAGTGGTTTCGAGACGAATAACTGATTGGGTGTACTTTTCTTCCGAATAACTAGCGGTCACGCCAAACACGTTGATTCGAGGATTGACGACTTCAACCGTAGTCTGGAAGGTGTCAAATTGGTCGAGTCCGACAGAAAGCACCTTGACACCTGGAGTTTGCGAGAAGCCATAAAAATAATTGACGCTGAAATCAACATCGTTCCAGATGCCCTTGAATCGGAAGCCTCCCTGGACATTGCTTAACTCTCTTTTTTCCGGCGAACTATCGATGACGTTGACGTTTAGATCGTAAAGAGTGTTATCAATAAGGACGGAGTTTGCGTTCTCATCCTGCAGGCCAATGCCTTTAAAAGCCCAGGGTCGCGGGTACCTGGTGGCGACCTTATTGGTTTGAAAGTCATCGGGGATGACGATGACTTCGAGAAAGGTTTCCTCGAACGGCCCAATCTTACCAATGTCCCATATACCTCTGGCCATCCATAGCGGAATCCGAATATCCTCCCAGGATTCCCTGGTTCCATGCCAGGTTCTGTCAAGCGGGTTGATAACGTCGAGGGCACGGAAATTGTCTGTTTCACCCCAGACAACTTGCTGACGACCCAGCCGCAGGGTAAACGGCGGCATCATAAAATCGACAAAGGCTTCACGTATTTTGTATTCCTCTTTGCCTCGGTCGTTTAGTACGTCGTAACTGTCGCGCAGGTCGTACACAGAGTCGTAGACGGCTCGGCCCAGGAAGGTGAAAGTAGCTTCTTCAATGGGGCCGGTCGAAAAACGGTTAAACGCCGTGCCCTCGCGGAGGAAGTAGTATTTGCCCTCTAGCTGGGCAGTGTTGCGTTGGTGGGTGAGTTCGCCATCGTTGAAAGGTCTCGCCCCGGTCTTCATAATATTGTGCGCTTTTACAAAGCCTTCAAGCTCGATATCTTCCCCAATATTGATGATGCCCCAGGACAGCATTGGAAACAGAATTGAGCTAAAGAGAATTAAAAATTTAGCAAGATAAAAGCGACACTTGAGCATGTGTATGGCCTCGAGAGGTTAAATGCTTGGAGTTAAATATGCACCGGAGACCTGTTAATACAGGCCTCCGGCATTAGAAGTCGTGGGCAGGAACAGTTAGCGCCGACCGCTGATCATATTGCGCAGAGAATAAAACTGCTTGGCCCGCGCTGCGGTAAATTCTCTCTTATTGGTATAACAATGGGTCAGCGTCGCATGGGGTTTTTTGGCGTTTATGTCCACCTGGCCAAGATGCAGGAAGACCTTATGACCCACGCTTTTGGAGAAATCCTGCTTGATATAAGGTGCTTGCTCGGGCGGCTCTGTACCGAAATCTTCGGAGTACTTCAGGAAATGCTGATTCATGCGCAATAGCTGGTCGTCCTGCTTGTCGAAGGCAAACATCCAGTGGGTCCAGTAAGTTTCAGCATCGATGAAAACGATACGGTGGCTGTAAGGATGGTTGTCTGCTTTAGGTTCGATCAAGATTACGTGGGCATCACGAACTTCCCAGCGGGCTTTGTGTGGCACCCATTGACTGGGGCCACCAAATTCAGGGTTGGTACTCACATTAATGGTGGCAAGCACTTTACGCTTGCCAAGGTAAGTCCAGTTGTTTTCGTAAGTCTTGCCGCCAAACCCCATTGAGTCTTCGCGGATCATGTCCATACCCATTAGCTCGCCAGTGCGTTCCGAAGCAAGAGTGCGTCGCGGCTTGCGCTGCGCGGGCATATATAGCCAGCCCGAGTTTTCCTTATGGTGATCAACGTAGCGGATGGACATGTCTTTGGCGCCAGCCATATCCCGAGGTGAACGAAATTCCATAACCTGTTTACTTTTAACCTCTTCATAGCCGGGTACCAGGCTTTCTTTGCCGCGAGCGTAGGTCGCATTTGTCGATGTATATTCCATAACACGGTCGAGCTTGCCGCCTTCGCTGCGCAACCACGTGACCATGGGCATGTCATAGTCATTAGCCCCCGGTCGCCAGAGCATATTCTGGACGACTTTTTGACCTGCCTTGGGGTCGTCGGGCGAAATGTCAGGGAAGGGGTAACCGCCACCAGTAAAGTCAAGCAAAGTGCCAGCTTCATCTACGGCAAAATCAGTATCCATGTCCTCACCGCCCCAGCCATCTGGTACGGGGTAGTTTCTGGTCGCCGTTATCTCCATGTCCATATCATCGAAAAAGTAGTACCCCCAGGCTGATTGAGGAATCAGGGCTTCGAGCACAGCCTCTCGGTCACCCGAAGTCAGATGTTGGCCGGGGCTTGCCTGAGTGCCAGTGGGAGGATTATCAATCCAGTCTCGCAAAGCCTGGTAGCTTTGATCTTCGCTCGCATTGGAATTTGCCGGCAGCCATAACAGGGTGGCTGCCATTAACAACGGTAAAGTTGTCAGGAAACCGGGAAGTTGATTGAGGTATGTCGGCGGAAATTTGATACATTTTTTCATGATTATCCTTCCTTCTTGCTCGATGAAGAAAACCCTGAGGATATAAAAATCTACCTCATTCCCTGTTGATTAATGGCGCTCCAAAGTTCAAATAGCAGAAAAATGGCAATTAATGTTGCCGTCAAAGGTCGATTTACCGCGTTAGGGGAGTATTAGAGTCAGGCCCCCGGCTGATTTATTTATTAAGATATATTGATATTAATTTGGTATTAAAAAAAGATCAACTGCTGAAATAATTATTGCTTCGGGCTCGCTTGAATCGATTTAAGAAATTCTGCTAGTGCAAAATACTGCATTCGAGCTTCGGTGCCGGTACTTTCTCTGCGAAATGTTTTTCCCCAGACCGGCATTTGTCGGGAGCCGTGGGCCTGAATGAGCTGATCGCCTTCGATATATCGCTTTACCTGGGCTTTGGGGAATTCGCCGCCGTTGCGGATGCTCAACTGGGTCAGGTCAGCGGGCGGGGTTTTAAGGGCGAGACCTGCGGGGCCATCGCCTGTGCCGGTCCAACCGTGGCAGGAAACGCAATAGCTCATGTATAGATCGCGGCCCCAATCGACGGCAGGGCTGTCATCGGCTCCGGCGAGGCCAGGTTGGGGAAATGCCAATAGGGCAACGACAAACATTATCCCGGCGCATATACCGGGCTTTAGAGGACGATTGAGAGGTGTGATTTTGTTCGTGACATTTACGCGGTGCTGGCTCATGTAGTCTCCCGGGTAGCCTATTCAAAGTGTCAACTCAGATCGCTACAAATTCTTTAAAAACTACCACGTTCCTGTACGAATAATTGTTCGTAATGGCAGCCATGAGGTTACTCAAGTGCAGGGATAGTAGGTGTTATTTTATGAAAAGTCTAATTATATTAATAAATATTGATAAAAGAAAACCGGTTAGCAACATGCTGAACTGCCAGAGTAATTTACTACATTGCCCCTTCGATTTATTTCAATCGTGCAACAATCTAGCAGCAGTCCCTTGAGTTTCAGGCGACCTCGTTGTACTCGGGATTTCATACCGGACAGTGATAAACCAAGCTGCGCTGCGGCTTGAGCTTGCGGTAGTTCTTTAATATCGACCAGTTGAAGAGCCTCACGATATCGTGGTGGCAAATCTTCAATTAATGGTATGAGACACTGGGCGAGCTCTTTTCGAGGCGTGATGTCGCCCTCATCCTCGGTGGCATCGCTAAGGTCTGATAGATCGCGATTTTCCACAATGCGATGCTCGACTGCGTGGCGGCGGTAATGATCGGTGACTACGTTAGTAGCAACGCGATACATCCAGGCCACAGGACTTTTCGCTGCTTGCCAGTCAGGTTCACGGCGAACCAGGCGTAGTAATATTTCGCCGACCAGGTCATCCACGTAGCCTGCCTCGACCCGGCGGGCTACGTAGCTTCGGAGCTTTTGCTCGAAACCCGACCAATCTTTATCTGAAATAGTCATTTGGAAGAAGCATAGTTGGTATCCTTATTCTGTGTTGTTTATACGGCTACAACACCGCGTTGCCTCCGCCGTCTTATGAGGCGCGTCATCGGTAATAAGATACCACTCCCAGCGCAGCCCCTGGGGTTCCCGCGACCAAACTTTATCCTGAGTGGCATGACAGCAGGTCTCGCTTAGCTGAACTTCGTCGAGAATATTGCCTTCCGACAGCCGATTTTTCGCAGCTGTGACTTGTTCAGTGTTAAACACTTCAACACCCAGGTGATTCAGCCGTTCTGGCGCTTCAGGGTTTTCAAACAGGACGAGCTTTAGGGGTGGCGATTCGATACTGAAATTAGCATAGCCATTACGTATTTTGTGAGGCTCTGCACCGAACAGTTTTGTGTAGAAGGAAATGGCTTCGTTAAGGTTATTTACATTGAGTGCTAATTGTAGGCGCATGGTCTTGTCTCCTGCCGATTGGTTTAACGATTTTAGGACTTCAATAGTTAAGACGTATGACTTGTAGAAAAGACGCAAAGTTTTCCAATAATTAGTGGCGCATGGCTATGGCTGTGACTTTGGCGAGTCGCTACACTCCATTGATAAAAGCTTAAAATCCATCTTGATCAAAGCTTAAAATGATAAATTCACGGGGAGTGTGATTCATGGCAGACGATATAGACGGAACGACAAGCAAGCATCTGCGCGGTAAATATGCCATCGCAGGCGTTGGCGAGACCGAGTTTATGCGCGGTTCTGGCTGCACTACGCGCACCCTTGGCACCCGCGCGGTGCGGGCGGCGATGGAGGACGCGGGGCTAGAACCGGGCGACGTCGATGGCATGCTGTCCTACTCCAATAATGATTCTACGCCGTCGACAGTAATCGCCGGCGACCTGGGTATCCGGCCAAATTTTTATATGGATGTCTACGGCGGTGGCTCATCGACAGAAGCCTTAATCGGTATTGCCATCGGTGTGATCGAAGCCGGTATGTGTAAAACCGTGGCGATCTTTCGCGCTATGAATGGCTATTCCCAGGTGCGAATCGGCGGCACTGGGGGTGCCGGCGGTCGAGCACCGCTGAGTAGCGGCGGTTTGTTTGGCCGAGCCTATGGCCTGATGAGTGCCGGGCAGATGTTCAGCCAGTCTTTTATGCGGCATATGTACGATTACGGCACCACGCCGGAACAGATCGCTATGGTTAAAGTGATCCACAGCGAACATGCCTCGAACAATCCCAAGGCTTACTACAAAAAGCGGGTAACGGTGGATGATGTCTTGAACAGTCGGATGATCGTCAAACCGCTACATCTGCTGGATTGTTGTGTGGAGACCGATAACGGTAATTGCATTATCGTCACTAGTGCCGACCGTGCCCGAGATTGTCGTCACCGACCTGCGCTGATCCAGTCTGTGGTTGGGCGTTGCAGTAAGCCGCGTACTGATATGCACTACCAACACGGGCCGATTTCCACCACCGCAGGCTACTACGGCAAAGACATCCTGTGGCCCAATGCCGGTGTCGGGCCGGAAGATATTGATGTGACCGGCTCCTACGATGCGTTTACGTTTACCACCATGTTGCAGCTTGAAGACTACGGTTTTTGCAAAAAAGGTGAGGGCGGTGACTATGTCAGCAATGGCACTATGCGCCTGGGCGGCAAGCGCCCCAACAATACCAGCGGCGGTCATCTTTGCGAGGGCTATACCCACGGTTTGAATATGGTCATCGAAAATGTCCGGCAATTACGCGGTCATATCGACGACTCCTGCCCAATAGGCGCAGATGGCCGACGCCAGCATACTTATGATTACAGCGAAGGCGGTTGTCGTCAGGTTAAAGATCCCGAATTAACCGCCAACCTGGGTTGGGCCGGGCCGCAAACCGGTTCAGCTATGGTTATGGCTAAGGGCTAAAACCTGGGGTAAATCGAGTCAAGGCTGCATAAAATCAAAATAATATTCGAACAAAATTATCAGGGAAACCACTATGACCGTCGAAGGCGAATATCTCGGCATGAATATCCGGATCAGTGATCTGGATCAAGAAAACCAGGAATTTTTTGGCCATTGCGCCAATCACCAACTGCATTTGCAAAAGTGCGATCACTGCCAGCTACTGCGTTATCCGCCCACCACAGCCTGCCCCTGGTGTGCCAGTCCCGATGCCAGCTGGGCGGCGGTGGAAGGTAAAGGCACGCTGCATTCCTATGGCGAAGTTCACCAGGCTATTCAACCGGCGTTTCGCGAGCACGCGCCCTATATGCTGGTATTGGTGGATCTCGATATCCAGAATGGCCAACCTACCGAACATGAAGCCCTGCGCATCACCGGTAATCTGGCGACCCCGGAAGGTGATCTCGCACCCCCCGAACTGGTGGAGCAGGTTGGTATCGGCAGCCGTTTGCGGATCGTTTTTAAAGATGCGGGTGACTGTGTTTCTATTCCACTGTGGACCCTTGATGAGACAGCAGAACAACCGGAAACACCCTGGCGCTATCCTGAATCAACCTGAATAAAATTGCATTAAACTGAATTAATGTTCGATAAGAATTAATATTTGCTAAGAGTTAATGCTTGATAAATTAGGTGAAGCTTATGCCTATCCGGGAATTTGAAAAGGCCAGGCGCTTAATCGACCAGCTCGATCCTGTATTGAAGGCGGTGGAAGAATTACGCGCCACCCATGCCGCGGGTATCAAAGAGCCGCCGGGTCATCCGAATATGCATCCCGTGCGGGCGGCTATGAAAGAGCTGGAAGCTGAGCTTGAGCAGGCGCTGGGTCAAATCGCCCGCAGTCGCCGTGAAGACGAGCTCGAACGCCAGCGTCGGCAGGCGCACTATAAGAAGATATAAAAAGAAACTGCTTGCCCCGGTCAGGGCAAGCGTGTGGGATCAAGCGTGTGGGATGAAGGCGAGTAGAGAAGGCCGGTAGATCTGGAAAAGGATAAGCCTTCTCTACGAAGCCAGGTCGAGATCTCTAGGAAGCCAGCCCAAGATTATCGAAATCCCGCGCCGGATAAGCCGCTAGCAAGGCTTTGGGATCGTATTCGACGCCGCTACGATAGACCCGCTCAAGGCTACGCAAGTTACGCACATCCGCCGATGGGTCTTTACCCAGTACTAAGATATCTGCGTAACGACCCGGTGCGATACTGCCCAGCTCATCTTCTTTACGTAGAGCCGAGGCCGCAGACGTCGTAATCGCTTTTAAGGCAGCCATATCGCCGATAGCATCGGCCAGCAGTTCGGCTTCTCGCCACAGGGCAAAGCCGGGGGGGGGGTAGGCAATGCCGCAGCAGTCGGTACCACCGACCACAACGCCGCCTTTTTCATGGAGAATACGCACCGCTTCTTTCTGTTTTTCCAGTGCTTTTTTGCCGTTGCCGGGCGGGTAACCGGTATGGATGTCCCATTCTTCACCGGCCTTGACCACCTTGGCCAGAGAGCGCTGATGCTCTAAACCTGATTCAGGAATATAGATTCTGTCGGTATCCTTCAAAGCTTCTTCGATACCAATGTTGTCTACCCAGAGCAGGTCAAGAGTGGTACCCATTTTGACCTGTTTCTCGGCCATCAGATCAAACAGCTCTTGAGCACCAGGCCCCTGGAGGTCAGCCTGTTCCCAGCCCTCGAACGTGACCTTCGGGAATTTGGAACTCATCATTGATAGTTCTGGACCAAAGCGCATTTCTACCGGGCAGATGTTGTTATAGGGAGAAATCCACATATGTTCCAGTCCATCGATACCCAGTTTGATGGCTTCAACGGCTGTTGTTGCGCCGATATGTCCGGTCACGGGTACTCGCTTATCTACCGTATTTAAGCAGGCTTCCATGATGTCTGGGGTCATCCCAAAATATAGCTTTATGCCATCGACACCGGCATCTAGCAAAGTGTTGATCTTGCCCGGGGCATCTTTCGGTGTTGGCACGGTATCCAGAATTTCCCCGAAGGCTCCGTCTGGAAAGGTTTTGTGGCCACCATCCAGTAGCGGGCCACAGACAAACAGTCGTGGGCCGAGGACTTCGCCTTTGCTGAGACGCTCACGCAATGTCAGCACCTTATCGATCCGACCACCGACGTCACGAGCTGTGGTGACACCGGTTGCCAGAAATAATGACAGGTCGATATCGTTGACCAGGGTGCTATGGACGTGAGTGTCGATCAGGCCCGGCATTACGGTTTTACCTGCCAGATCGATGACTTCCACATCCGGCCCAGAAGGACCGCCATCGGTAGTAATCGCTTTGATGCGATCGCCACTGATAACAATGGATACATTGTCACGGGCTTGATCTGCGATCCCGTCTATCAGTCGAACATTGCGCAATACAATATCTTTAGCCATGGTAAGTTGTCCTTAGTTGGTGTTGATTATTTAAAATTTTAATTTCCGAGGGTGAGGGATTATCGAGGGCGCTGGCTTTGCAGTTTTGGAGACGTTTGGTTCCTGAAACTAGCAGTGCGTGCTTCGCCGCGTCGGACAAATAATGAGTTAGTTTGGGGCGGGAATAGCCCGCAGTGTTTGGGTGTTAGCCTCACTCTTTATAGTTATGTTTGTAATCTAAGCTCCAGAGTATAGAGGAATAAATATTACTAAAGCTATTGTCTTATAAGCGTTGGAATAGATTTTCTGATTCTTCAATTAATCGAGGAGGTATTTTTAGGGGGTGGTAATTGGCCCGAGCTGGGCAGAATAAAAGGTAGAATTTTTAGAGAAGGAGGGGGCTAAGCCTATGCCTGGCTGTGTACTTAACTGTGTTTCTGGTTCAAGTCCGGCAAATCCCTTGGCCGGATTGATATTGTTAGGCGGGAGCTATAAAAGCTTACCCAGGGGTTTGGCGAGCAGTAAACCAAGAACCATGACAGGCACAAAAAGCAGC
>JAHRWI010000006.1 GCA_019090225.1 Porticoccaceae bacterium | reverse complement strand
GCACACCGAGACTGAGGCCGCTAATAATGCGGTTTCGCTGTGGAAAATTCCCGGCTCGTGCGGGCGTTCCTGGTGGAAACTCGGTAACGATTGCCCCGCCACTGGACAGAATTTTCTGGTAAAGGCCACTGTGGCGGCGGGGATAAATGACATCGATGCCCGTACCCAGGACGGCAATTGTCTTACCCCCTTCCATAGCACCGTCGTGGGCTGCAGCATCTATACCCAAAGCCATACCGCTAGTAATAACAAAGCCGCTCGCGCTCAGATTTTTGCAAAGGCACTGGCATTGCTTTCGCCAGTAGCGCTGTGTTGACGACTGCCGACAATGGCAATTTGAGGTAAAGACAGTAGGTTTGTATCGCCTCTTACATAAAGGATAGCGGGTGGGCTGTCGATTTCCTTGAGTAAAGGTGGATAGAGCTGATCCTCGATAGTAACAATAGCGATGCCGTCACTGGCACAGTTCTTTAGGATTTGTCGGGCGAGGTGGTGATGGTGCTCAGGATCGGCTTGATATTGCCGGAGTGCCTTACGATAGCGGCTGGACAGCTGTGGGCCGGTAAACTGCAGCACCTGTTCGAAGCTGCCAAACTGTTCCAGTAAGCGGCTCAGGCCCGTGGCACCAATGCCCGGCAAGGCTTGCAGAATAACGGCAAATTCAGTTTCTTTTGACATAAGCCCTTCCCTGGGCTGGCGATAGGTACTGGAGTTAGATGTAGGTAAACACCAGCTTAAAACTAGATTGTGTATTTAATAGCCGACTCCCTGTCTATTGGAGAGAATGGCTTACGGGTTTTTAACAGAGTCACCCACTGCCAGAGGACGGTTAGATTTTAGTACCAGACCATAACTCAGTTTTTCAAAGGTCCGAAAAACCATTAGCAGACCCGCTCGTTCGGGCGGTAATGCGACAGTCCCACCAGCAACGCGATCCTTAACTACTTCGCCTTTCTTATAGATAGCCAACAAATTGCCGCTCTTAATCTCGTCTCTTTCGCCCAAGTTAAGAGCGACCACATCAAGGAAGCCGGCGTTATTGACACCACCTTCAACTGCGAGAATAAGGCCCTTAGTACCTTCATTCGGTTGACTTGGCTGGAATGTGGTGTCGATTTTCCGTTCTTCGTCTGGCAAAAGGCGATCCTTCACACGGATTTCTTCTCTGCTCCTCGTGCTCTCCAAAGTGCCTATATCATCATTGATAAATTTAAGTTTGGCTGAGCCAATATCCTGAGCACGGATGCCCAGCAATTCTTTAGTTTCGGGGTCGATATAGGGCCCGCCATTCCGATAAATACCCAAAAAGCTGAACTCACCACTGAAATCGCCACGGGCGTAGAAATCGTCACCGATGCCCGACAAAAGGTGTTTTTCCTCGCCAGCCACTACATAGGGAGCTGCTTCTAGAACGCCGGGGTCGACGACGCGGGTTCGTGACAGGAAGCTATTAATCGCAGCAAGAGGCAATGCAGGTATGGGTTCGCGGTTAGCCGACTCCCTGATTTCGGGGCTGAGTTTGACGTTTCTGCCACGGTTAAGCGTTAGGTAGGGTTTGCCGTCCAGGTAAATCAGGCTGATGACATCGCCAGGGTAGATGAGGTGAGGGTTACGAATTTGTGGGTTAACATGCCATATTTCTGGCCACAACCAGGGCTGGCTAAGAAAAAATGCTGAGATATCCCACAGCGTGTCACCACTTTTTACCGTGTATTTATCGGGAATATCGTCATTGAAGGGGCCTTCGGCTGCAATGGCCGCAACCATGATCCAGATGCCCAGCAAAGCCAACAATAGTTTCTTCATTTGGTCCGTCCTGTGTCGAAATTCAATGGTGTATACTAGTCTTCACCACGGTATGTGCGAGTAATAATCCCTTTCAACTTCTAATATTAACAGTGGTTTATACCATTTTGCTAGAAATCCATCACAAAGACTATGACAACTTTAACAATTCTCGAATTTCCTGACCCCCGTTTACGCAAACAGGCCCGTTTGGTAGCGGATGTTGATAAGCGGGTAATCAAAATTGTTGAGGACATGTTTGAAACTATGTATGCCGCCGATGGCGTGGGCCTGGCAGCGACACAGGTGGATATTCACGAGCGCATCGTGGTCATTGATATCTCTGAATTGCGTAATCAGCCGCAAGTGTTTATCAATCCAGAAGTGGAAGTACTGACCGATGACCGCCTCGATTATGAAGAGGGTTGTTTGTCTGTACCGGGATTTCGCGAGACGGTATCGCGAGCTGAACAGGTGCGAGTGAAAGCATTAGATCGGGACGGTAAGCCCTTGGAAATCAAAGCTAGTGGGCTATTAGCAGTCTGTATACAGCACGAACTGGATCACCTCACTGGCAAGCTCTTTGTCGACTATATTTCACCGCTAAAAAGACAAAGAATCCGTAAAAAACTCGAAAAACAGCACAAACAACTCGCCTGAATCGACAGCTTACATCTAAGCGTTAAATCTGCGAAGTTACACCGATTAAGCGACATTCACAGACAAGCAGTAACCACAAAAGCCCTTACGCCGAGGAAGTTCGACCATCATGCAGAGACTAAAAATTATCTTTGCGGGTACACCTGCCTTTGCGGCGGAGCATCTGCGCGTCTTGCTCGATCAGTCGCGACATGAAGTGGTGGCAGTGTATACCCAGCCCGACAGACCTTCCGGGCGAGGTAAAAAACTGACCACTGGTGCGGTAAAAGCTCTGGCACTGGCAGAAGATATACCGGTCTATCAGCCGCTCTCTCTCAAAGATGGGGCCACGCAACAACAAATAGCTGACTTAAACGCCGACATTATGGTCGTCGTGGCCTACGGTTTAATATTGCCGAAATCAGTTTTGACTGTACCGCCTTTAGGTTGTATCAATGTCCATGCTTCGCTGTTACCCCGCTGGCGGGGGGCGGCACCTATTCAGCGAGCTATCGAGGCCGGGGACGAGCAAACCGGCATCACTATCATGCAAATGGATGAAGGCCTCGATACCGGGCCTATGTTGAACCGTGTCCCGTGCACCATCTCTGAAACAGATACCGCAGCCAGTTTGCAGGACAAGCTGGCTGCTTCAGGGGCCGCAGCTTTGCTAAAGACTTTAGATGCCTTTGCAGACCCAGGTAATCAGCCCATTGCCGAGCAGCAGGACGATGCGCTAGCCACTTATGCGCACAAAATCACCAAACAGGAAGCTCTCCTCGACTGGCATCAGCCCGCTCAGATGTTGGATTATCGGGTGCGCGCCTTTCATCCGGTGCCGGTCGCCTTTACGACGCTTGGTAAGGATACCTTGCGAATCTGGCAGGCAAATGCTGTTACGTATCCGCATCAGGCCGCAGTAGGAAGCATATTATACTGCGATAGCAAAGGCATCCTTGTGGCCTGCCACACAGATTCGCTATTACTGACTGAAGTTCAACTTGCTGGTAAACGACGTATGACAGTGAGCGCTCTACTACAGGGGCGCGCCGCAATGTTTGCCCCTGGAACGCAGCTGGGTATTTGATAGCGATGTTGGTCAGAGTTGCTGCCGCTAAAGCGATAGCCAGGGTGACTTCTGAAGGGCTATCCCTCAACAGCTGCCTGCCGGAATTCAGCGATAAGGTATCCCCCCAGGATCAAGCTCTGCTGGGTGAACTGTGCTATGGCACCTTGCGGCAGTACCCGGCTATTAGCAAAATTATTAATACTCTGCTGGACAAGCCTTTAAAACAGAAAGATCGCGACATATTGGCCCTGCTGGCCTGCGCGCTTTATCAACTCATCTATACTCGGATTCCCAGTCATGCCGTCGTCAATGAATCCGTTGCTGCCTGCAAACAGCTAAAAAGGCCCTGGGCAAAAGGACTGATTAACGCACTGTTACGCGGTTTTATCCGCGACCAACAGACGATTGAACAAGATCTGGGGAATCAGCCGGATTATGCATCAGCCCACCCAGAGTGGTTAATTAATGCACTCAACAAGGCCTGGCCTGAAGAAGCGAAAGCCATCATGGCGGCCAACAATGAGCGGGCACCCATGACGCTGCGTGTCAATGAGTTGCGCATAAGCCGGGATGAGTATCTAACCACACACTGCTCCGACGCAGGTGGGCTGGCAGCGGCAACGAAATTCAGTGCAGCTGGCGTACAGTTGGCTCAAGCCAAAGCGGTCCATGAAATCCCCGGCTTTGACCAGGGCATGGTCAGTGTTCAGGACGAAGCAGCACAACTGGCGGCATCTTTGCTTAATGTCCAGGCTGGGCATCGAGTACTCGATGCCTGCTGTGCTCCCGGCGGCAAAACCTGCCATATTTTGGAGTCTGCGCCCAATGTGGGAGAAGTGCTTGCTATCGACATCGATGCCCAGCGTCTCGATAGAGTGAGGGAAAACCTCGATCGTTTGCAGCTGTCGGTGGAATTGCTCAGTGCCGATGTCGCAGACCCGGACAGTTGGTGGGATGGGAAACTCTTCGATCGAATCTTGCTCGATGCCCCCTGCTCTGCCACCGGGGTCATTCGTCGCCATCCCGACATCAAATTACTGCGTAAGCCCGAAGATATTGCTAAGCTGGCCGCTCTACAGCAGGCGATGCTAGCGAAGCTTTGGCCCTTACTGAAGGTGGGCGGAAAATTGTTGTACGCCACCTGCTCGATACTGCCCCAGGAGAACGATGAGGTGATAGATCAATTCTTAAGCGGCGTAAACAATGCTCTGTTGCACCCCGTTGCAACAGACGCAGGTCGTAGCACAAATTTTGGCCGCCAATTGTTTCCTCAGGATGGCAGTCATGATGGTTTTTATTACTCTTTGCTAGAGAAACAATAGGGAATGTTTAAACCCCTCAGAATCACAGACTAAAAGTACCGCTCCATTAAGATAAAGCAGGCGAGTTAAATATGAACAGCCTTGGTATCACCAAAACAGTCGCGAGACGACAATGAAAATTGTTATCGTCGGCGGTGGTCAGGTCGGCGGCACCCTGGCTGAAAACCTGGCCAGTGAAGCCAATGATATTACCGTCATTGACCCGCAGGGTGATCGCCTCCGGGAATTACAGGATCGCCTGGATATCCGCACCGTCAATGGTTTTGGTTCCCACCCCGACGTGCTGGTGGCCGCAGGCATAGAAGACGCCGATATGCTGGTCGCTGTCACGAACAGCGACGAACTCAACATGATGGCCTGCCAGGTCGCGCATTCCCTGTTTCGTACGCCAAAAAAAATCGCCCGAGTTCGCTCAGGTAGCTATACCAACAGTGCATACAGCGAAAAACTGTTTAACGACACTAACGTTCCGGTGGATGTACTCATCACCCCCGAGCAAGTGGTAACCGAATATATCTGTCGGCTTATTGAGCACCCGGGTACCTTACAGGTGCTTAATTTTGCTGATGGCGCGGTACAGCTAGTAGCGGTAAGGGCCGTCAAAGGTGGCCCTATGGTGGGTCATCAGCTGAAGGATATTCGCGAACAAATACCCGATGTTGATGCCCGGGCCGCAGCCATATGGCGTCAGGATGGGCCTATCGTCCCGGAAGCGGATACCGTTATTGAAGAAGGTGACGAGGTATTTTTCGTCGCGGCTCAGGCTGACAGCCGCAAAGTGATGAAGCAGCTCCAGCGTAATGAAAAACCGTACCAACGGATCATTATTGCCGGTGGTGGCAATATCGGCTATCGCCTGGCTAAGACCTTAGAAAATGATTACAACGTTAAAGTTATCGAATATTCTGCTCAAAGGGGTGAATACCTGGCCGAGCATCTAGACAAGACCGTTGTGCTCCAGGGGCAAGCGGCCAATCGAGAGCTCTTGTTGGAGGAGAATATCGACAAAACCGATGTTTTCCTGGCCGTCACCAATGATGATGAGGTCAACATTATGGCCTCACTGCTGGCCAAGCGCCTCGGTGCCAGAAAGGTGATGACCCTGATCACTAACCCGGTCTATGCTGATTTAATGCAGGGCAGCGAGATTGATATCGCGATATCGCCCCAGCAGGCAACGACAAGCTCATTACTTTCTCATGTGCGCCGAGGCGACACCCTCAAAGTCCACTCTTTACGGCGCGGCGCGGCAGAGGCGCTAGAGATTGTTGCCCACGGCGATAGGAAAAATTCAAAAGTGGTGGGTCGCGTCATTGAAGATATCAAATTGCCACCGGGTACTACCATTGGCGCTCTGGTTCGCGACGGCAAAGTGATTATTACCCACCACGATACGCTGATTGAATCGGACGACCACGCCATTGTCTTTATGATCGATAAGCAGCATACGCGGGCAGTAGAAAAACTGTTTCAGGTTGGGTTCACCTTTTTCTGATGCATTTTTCCGTTATCGCCCGTATTCTCGGCCTGTTGTTGATGCTATTCAGTGTCACTCTGTTACCACCCGTTGTCGTCGCCAGCATTTATGGCGAGCAAACTCAACAGGCCTTTTTCCTCGCCTTCGCGATTACTTTTTCTATCGGTATGTTGGTCTGGTTACCCAATAGTCGTAGTGAAGCAGAACTGCGAACCCGAGATGGCTTTATGGTGACCGTGCTGTTTTGGCTCACCCTGGGACTCGGTGGGGCCTTACCGCTGACCCTGGTTGACCCACTAAGTTTATCCCTAACCGATGCGGTATTTGAGTCGATCAGTGGTTTAACCACAACCGGCGCGACTGTGATCACTGGCCTCGATGATCTGCCAAAATCGATTCTCTACTACCGCCAGCAATTACAGTGGCTAGGTGGTATCGGTATTGTCGTGATCGCCGTGGCGATCATGCCCATGCTGGGTCTGGGTGGCGTCCAGCTGTATCGAACCGAAGCTGCTGGCCATGTAAAGGACAGCAAATTAACACCTCGTATTACTGAAACTGCGAAAGCCCTGTTTTTGATTTATCTGACCTTGACAGTGGTTTGTGGCGTCAGTTACTGGTTAGCAGGGATGTCCGCATTCGATGCCATTGGCCACAGTTTCTCTACGGTCGCCATTGGTGGATTCTCGACCCACGACGCTAGCATGGGCTATTTCGACAGCCCTCTGATAAGCACTATCTGTATCTTTTTTATGATCATAGCGGGCATGAATTTCGGGTTGCATTTTACTGCCTGGAATAGAAAAAACCCCATGGCTTATCTGAGCGATCCCGAAACCCAGTTATACCTGGCGATGTTGCTGGGCGGTATTATTATCGTGTGTGCTTATTTGTATCTCACTGATATTTACGGCTTAAACGACAGTATTTACCATGGCGTCTTTCAACTCGTATCCATTATGACTACGACGGGTTTTGCCACCACCGATTACAGCACGTGGCCGAGCTTTTTACCTTATACGATGATTTTTCTGTCTTTTTTTGGTGCCTGTGCAGGGTCGACCGGCGGCGGGATAAAAGTCGGTCGAATGATGATTTTGGGTAAGCAGTCGCTACGAGCGATCCAGAAATTAATTCACCCTAGCGCCGTGATACCCCTTAAAGTCGGCAAGCGAATTGTCGAGAACCGAGTCGCCGATGCCATCTGGGCATTTTTTGGCGTCTACATGGCAGTGTTTTACGGCATGGTGCTGTTGCTGCTCGCCTCTGGCCTCGACTATGTCACTGCCTGGTCGGCGACCACTGCATCACTGAACAACCTCGGGCCAGGTCTTGGCGATGTCTCAGCCAATTACGGCGACATTAACAGCTTCGCTAAGTGGATACTGGCGGGGGGCATGTTGCTGGGTCGATTAGAGGTATTCACCTTGCTGGTTTTGTTTACGCCGATGTTCTGGCGGCGCTAGGCTTGGCTCTGACGCATTAACTTACAACAATAACTAGAGATTGTGGCGACCGCCTTCCTCTAACCACTTCGCACAATCCGGAGACAGCTCCCGAGCGATAGCCGCGTCACATTCTTTAAGCTCTTCAGCTGACAAGACATCACGCCAGCGACCATTGGTGCCTTTATTGATAAAGGCTTTGGCACCCCCGGTAAAAATCCCATCAATGCCCGGTAGTAATTCTACGGCTTTGTTCTTCATGGATTCAAAAGTGGCCTGGTCAACCAGGCTAGGCCACAGGGATTCTTCCACTTCAATATCTAGAAACTCGGCGACTTTGCGCATTTCCCCTTCAAGGTCTTTGAGTAAATCATTGAAATGAACCATGTAAACGTTGGGTAGGTGGCGATATTCCCACCAGGACTGGACAAAGTGCAGGTGCGACCAGAACGGGTAACCATCGGTTTCCCAGTCAAAGTTGCCCTTGTTGATCCAGTCATGCCAGAGGCCGTGAATATCATCATAGAGCGGTGGAAAAGGCTCACCGACTCGACCCGGGGTATCGTTTAATACGCCAATAAATTCTTCGCTGTAATTAGACGCGTGGTTCCACAGAGACATAAAGACATCGCGCACATCACGGCCAATAACCACATATTTCATTTCCGGATAATAGGGGAGGCCGTCCAGTGCAGAGTGAGTCTTCAGAAAACGGCGGTGAGTTTGTGCCTCTATGGCTTCCATGGTTTCGTCCAAAGGCGCGATGCGCATATCCAACCAAACCGAGATCTCATGGAAGGATTGCTCGGGCTGCTGATCCTGAAACAGGAGCAGTGCGACAATACGTTGCATCCAGGTGGTGCCACTTTTCATGGAGGTACAGACCAGAATATCGTCTTCCCGCACTTTAAAGCTATCCCAGCGGGTGCTGTCCAGGTGGTGGTTTTGATAGACACAGGTGCGTTTAGGCAGCTTGGGTAAAGTCGAATTCATTATTATCCCCTGGGGTGATTTTATTCGAGCTATTTTTATAGTTTGGCTATTTACATAGTGACTAGCTGATTTTTATTAGAAGCCTTGATCGAGATCAGCATAGCGAATTATATTTCCTGCGTCGCCATCAGCGGCTATCTCGACGATGCTATGACAACAGTTATGCATTCGTGGTGGCTCCCAGAAATTGCTGAGTGGTCGGCCTTCATAATGACAGAGTACGGATTTTATCCAGGCTCCGTGGCTGACAATCACCAACTCCTGGCCTCGATGTTGTTCAATAATTTCATTAACGGCAAGGAGTGCTCGATTTTGCAGATCGGAAAATGTTTCAGCGCCCTCGACATCGAAACTGTCCGGCGTGTGACGAAAGGCATTGAGGGCCACCGGGTCATCGGCTTCAATCTCGGAATACAAATAGCCTTCCCAGCGGGCCAGGTAAATTTCCCTTAAGGCATCGAGATAGGTAAAGGGCTGATCGATATGGGCGAGAGCGAGATCAGCAGTCTGCCTGGCCCGAGTGCTGGAACTGCAAAATACCCGATCGAACTCAAATGCCTGCAGATTTTTCTGTAATTCTCTGGCTTGATTTTGGCCCAGCTCGGAAAGTACGGATTCCATTTGTCCCTGGATGCGACCCTCGGCATTCCAGTCGGTTTCGCCGTGGCGAATAAGGTGTAATCGGGTCATGATTATAGTTCCAGGAAAAAGGTTTTTAAGGTGCCAGTCGACTGACTAACCAGGCGTTTTTATCATCGTCGGCGTCATCTCTGAGAAGATACTGAAAGCGATCATGAAGCCGACTAGCCCCACCCTGCCAGAATTGAAATTCCAGTGGCTTGACTCGAAAGCCACCCCAGAAATCTGGTGCCGGAATGTCCTGGTCGCCAAACTTTGTTTTATATTCAGCAAACACAGCTTCCAGCTCGGTTCGAGAAGCAATGGGCTTGCTTTGATCAGAGGCCCAGGCGGCGATCTGGCTGTCACGGGGTCGAGAGGCAAAGTAGGTCTCTACTTCCTGCCGAGTGACCTGCGTTACAGAGCCGCTCACACAGACCTGTCGATCAAGAAAAAACCAGGGGAAATGGAGGCTGGCCTGGGGATTACTGGCCATGTCCTGGGCTTTGTGACTGCCCAGATTGGTATAAAAAACAAAACCTCGCTCATCGAAACCTTTGAGCAGCACAGCGCGATGCCAGGGCCGACCATTTGCATCAATGGTCGATACGGTCATTGCGGTGGGGTCTTTAATGGAAGAGTCG